>NZ_CP069362.1:1833180-2138710 GCF_029910535.1 Marinitoga aeolica | reverse complement strand
GCTCCTTTTAACAAACCAGCTTCTGTTAATATTTGAAATCCGTTACAAATTCCCAATACCAATCCTCTATCTTCTTCTACATATCTCTCTACTTCTTTCATTACAGGTGAAAATTTTGCTAATGCTCCTGCTCTTAAATAATCACCATATGAAAAACCACCTGGTATAAATACTAAATTATATTTTTTTATATTCTCAAAATCATGCCAGATATATTCAACATCAAAACCTGCCATTTTTAATGCAAATTCAGCATCTCTATCACAATTCGTTCCCGGAAAAACTATTATTCCTGCTTTTATCATGCTTCTATCTCCTTTAATAATTTCAATTCATAATTTTCTAAAACTGGATTTATTAAAGATTTATAGGTTATTTCCTCTGCTAACTCTTCTGCATTTTTTTCATTTTCCGCTTCAATTTCAAAGGTTATTAATTTTCCAAATTTAACGTTTTCTATAGGATATTTCAATCTTTTCAATACTTTTTGTGTAGCTAATCCTTGTGGATCCAAAATTCCATTTTTTAATGTTATTAATGCTTCGAATACAAATTTTCTCATATTTCAACCCTCCTCAAAAATTCAGAATATTTATCTATTAAATCTCCTTTATCTTCTCTATATACATCTTTATCAAGTGACTCCATAGTTTCTTTATCCCAAAATCTACAGGTATCTGGCGAAATTTCATCTGCTAAATAAACTTTTCCATTACTAATACCAAATTCCAACTTATAATCAACAAGAATAATATTTTTTGACTCCAAAAATTGTGAAAGAATATCATTTATTTTTAAAGCATAATATTCTATTTTATTTAAAACTTTTTCTTCTACCAATTTTAAAGATAACACCACATTTCTACATATCATAGGATCTCCAAGATCATCATCTTTTAATGAATATTCAACAATTGGTTTTTCAAGTTTTATTCCTTTTTCAATCCCATATCTTCTACAAAAACTTCCAGCTGTATAATTTCTGACTATAACTTCAAGAGGTATAATTTTAACTTTTTTTGCAAGAAAAGAATTTTCGTCTATATCTGATATCATATGAGTTGGAATTCCTTTTTCCTCAAGCATTTCAAAGAAAAATGTCGTTATTTTTTTATTGATTCTGCCTTTACCTATAATTGAATCTTTTTTTTCGCCATTAAATGCTGTAACATCATCTTTGAAATAAATCACAACTTCATCAGGAGCTTTTTCATATATTTTTTTTGCCTTTCCCTCATATAACAAATTCAAATTTTTAATATTCATCATTTCCCCTCCAAATCTAAAATTCTTTTTGCAAAATATGCAGCATTTTTCATTCCGTGATTTCCTATTCCCATCGTTCCAACTGGAACACCTTTAGGCATTTGAACAATAGAAAGAAGTGCATCAATCCCATTAAGAGGTCCAACATCACGAGGCACACCAATTACAGGAAGGGAAGTTAAGGAAGCAACAACGCCAGGAAGGGCAGCAGCAAGGCCTGCAACAGCAATTACAACTTTAAATTCTGAAGAAAGATTCTTCATATACTCTGTCAATTCAAGAAGATTCCTATGAGCGCTAAATATCCTGAATTCATACTCCACATTCCACTCATCAAACAGATTTAAAGCTTGTTTAACGAATTCTTTATCAGATTCACTACCTGCAATAATAAGTACTTTTGACATAATCTACCTCCTTCAAGTTTGCCTATTAAAACAGAAAACGCCTCTCAGGAAGAGAGGCGTGAATTATAGCATATATCCACTACCCCTCTTCCTGTAGTCAGACAGTTTACGGCTGCCTGGTAGAGACTCCCAAGCCATATTCTTGGGATTATACAGGAAGAGGACACTACATACTATTTAATTTTCAAAATTCTTTTCTTTACACCGCGATTCTACAAAAAAGATATTAAAAAAAAATAAAGCTAATATTAAGTTAAGGTAAATCGAGCATTACTTTAAGATTTTACATAAATTCAATATTTAATTCCTTGACTTTTAAAGTTTTTTCTGGTAATATATATTTCGGTTGCGAAGGGAAATGTAACCAAATTTGCCCCCATCGTCTAGCGGCCTAGGACATTGGCCTTTCACGCCAAAGGCACGGGTTCAAATCCCGTTGGGGGCGCCAGAAACGAGTGGGTGCTTAGCTCAGCTGGGAGAGCGTCTGCCTTACAAGCAGAAGGTCGTAGGTTCGATCCCTGCAGCACCCACCATTTTATTAGATGGCCAGGTAGCTCAGTTGGTAGAGCACTGGACTGAAAATCCAGGTGTCGACAGTTCGATTCTGTCCCTGGCCACCACAAAAACTCCCCGATTTTCGGGGAGTTTTTTTGTTTTATATCTATCGTATATCTTCAAACGGTCCTATATAAACAATTATCTTAATACAAGATATACAATATATAGTATTGTTAAAAATCCTGTTACTTTTCGTTAATTGATTTTATCTATTTTTTTGTGTATTATTCTCTCTCGAGAATAAATTTTCTTGGGAGGTGGTTAAATGGAAACAGCGAGAAATGATTTTTTAGGTAGATCACTCACCGTTATTAATGATTTAAATGTTGATGAACAACTATTTTTGTATAGACAAACTCATCGTTTAAAGCAGAAATGGTCTAACAAAGAAGATTTATCCGAATTTATGATTAATAAAAATGTTGGTATTTATATTGTTTTTATTGAACCAAGTACCCGCACAAAAGAATCCTTCATTAATGCTGCTAAATTCCACAAAAACGCTAAAGTTACTATCTTTGATTCAAATCATTCCTCATTTAATAAAAAAGAAAGTTATGTTGATACATTTAATATGCTTACCGGTTATAGTGACTATTCCATTTTCGTTTTAAGAACAAAACTTGAAGGTACTACTAAATTACTTTCCGAATCTGTTTCAAAATTTGCTATTAGAAATAATCTCCCTATTCCCTCTTTTATAAATGCCGGCGATGGAAAACATGAACACCCTACTCAAGAACTTCTCGATGAATTTACTTTCCTTGAAAAAAATAATTTTGATAATTCTTTTATTCATATTGCTCTTGTTGGTGATTTGTTACATGGCAGAACTGTCCATTCAAAAGTTAATGGATTAAAAATCTTCAAAAACGTTAAAGTCGACCTTATTGCACCTCAAGAAATCTCAATGCCTTTACACTATATCGAAAAAATGAAAAAAAATGGTTTTGAAGTTAGAATTTTTGATTCAATTGAAAACTATTTAAAACAAAAAGATATTGCAAAAATATGGTATTTTACAAGATTACAATTAGAAAGAATGGGAGAAGATATTTTAGAAAAAGAATTTATTTTAAGAAAAGCTGTTACCTTCAAAAAAGATTTCCTTACTTTACTTCCTCAAAATGTTAAATTCTATCATCCACTTCCAAGACATAAAATATATCCTACTATTCCTACTTTCTTAGATGATCTTCCATTAAATGGTTGGGAAAAACAAGCAATCAATGGTTATTGGACAAGAATTATTTTACTATCTATGTTTGGTGGAGCTTTAAAAACAAATTTTGATTTAACCCCACAAAAAGAAAAAAAAGATGAAGAATTTATAATAAATGCACCTATTACAAACGGCACAAAAGGTGTCCAAAAAGATGGTAAAAGAGGAATTAAACCTATAGCAAATGGAACTATTATAGATCATATTGCAAAAGGTAAGAGTTCAGATGAAATTTATTCAACTATTATGAAAATAAGAAAAATAATGAAATTATATGACATAGATAGTGCAGATGGAATATTCAAATCAGAAGACGGAAATTTAAAAGGATACATAAGCTTACCAGATAGATACCTTTCCAAAAAAGAAATCAAAAAATTATCTGCAATTTCACCTAATGTAACTGTAAATATTATAAAAGATTCAAGAGTTACAGAAAAATATAGAATAAAACTTCCACCAAAAGTCTATGGTTTTGAAGAATTAAGATGTAAAAATGAAAATTGTATTACTAATCCTATTCATGGTGAAAATGTAAAAGGCTCCTTTATAAAAGATGAAAACGGAAATTTAGTATGTGAATACTGTGAAACACCTCATAATTATGATGAAATATGGAATATTTAGGTGAAAATATGAGCATATTAATAAAAAATGCTAATATCATTTCACATTCAACCAATGGTGTTTTTAACGTTTATATCGAAAAAAACAAAATAATAGAAATATCGAAAAATATAAAAAAAGCAGATATTGTCATTGACGCAAAAAACTTAACTCTTATACCTGGAATTATCGATATGCATACACATTTAAGAGAACCTGGATACGAATATAAAGAAACTATTGAAACAGGTTTAAAAGCAGCTGTACATGGTGGTGTTACTACTCTTGGTGTAATGCCTAATACCAAACCAGCTATGGATAATTTAGAAATTTTGGATTATGTATTAAAAAAGTCAAAAAAAATAAATTTATCTAAAATTATACCAATACCAGCGGTTACTAAAGAAAGAAAAGGCTTAGAATTAAATAATTTAAAAGAGCTCAACAAAAATGGATATAGATTCTTTTCCGATGATGGAAATCCTATTTGGAATGATGAAATAATGTTTAATGCTTTAAATGAAGTAAAAAATTTCAACGGTATCATCATCAATCATTGTGAAAATAGTCGTTTCTCAAATAAAGAAATTTTTGAATCATTAATGGTAGCAAGAGATATAGAGTTATCTAAATTTACTAAAGCACATGTCCATATAGCTCATATTTCAACTAAAAACTCGCTTGAATTAATTAAGTATGCAAAATCAAATAATATCAACACAACATGCGAAATAACGTTTCACCATCTACTTTTAGAAAAAGACAATAATAATCCATTAAAGAAAATTAACCCACCATTACCAGATAATGATACACAAAAATTTTTAATAAATAATCTTGATTATATAGATATTATTGTAAGCGATCATGCACCACATTCTATAGAAGAAAAGAAAAAAGATTACAGAAATGCTCCAAATGGAATATCAGGACTGGATATATTCTTCCCAGCCATATATACCATCTCTAAAAAATATAATATCGATTTTCAATATATTATAGAAAAAATAACATATAATCCAGCAAAAGTTTTTAATCTTGAAAATATCGGAGATATTAAAGAAGGCTATTATGCTGATATTGTTTTAGTTGATTTAAATAAAAATTGGGATAAAAAAATCTTTTCAAAGGGGAAAAATATTCCATATGAAAATTTATACGGAAAAGTTGTTTTAACTGTTGTAAATGGAGAAATAAAATACAGGGAGGAAATTTAATGAATGCCATTGTAAAAGAAATTGAAACAACAGATAATTATATTCTTTTGACTATTGAAACAGAAGAAATATTGAATATTGAACCTGGACAATTTGTAATGTTAAAACCAAAATATTTTGATTTCCCAAAACCATTTTCCGTTATATATCAAGAAGATAAAATAATTAAATTCCTCATTGCAATTGTAGGGGAAATGACTGCGGAGTTAAAAAAATTAAAAATCAATGATGAATTGGATATAAGAGGAGCATATGGTATTCCATTCATTAAAAAAATAGATAAGAATAAAAAATATATTTTACTCGGTGGCGATTGTGGTTCTGCTCCATTAATACATTTTTCAAATAAATATCCTGATTTAATTAAAGAAAAAATATATGGTTTTGTAACCCCAGAAATACAGAAAATATTAAACATTGAAGGTTTACATATAGATTCAATAGAAGGAATGAATTTATTAGAAAAAGCGGAAAAATTAGAAATTTCTGAAGATACTGCAATTTTAATATGTGGAAGTTTAAATCTAATAAAACATACAAAAAATAAATTCAAAAATAAAAAATTATATGCTTCTTTGGAAGCAAGAATGGGTTGTGGTATAGGAATATGCAAAGGATGTCCTATCAAAACAAATGATGGAATAAAAATGATATGTAAAGATGGCCCTATATTTGATTTAAGCGAGGTGCAACTCGAATGGTAGAAATATGTGGAATAAAATTTAAAAATCCTATAATCATAGCATCGGGTCCAGGAGGAAACGGCAAAGAGTTATCAAAACATATAGATTTAAATGAATTAGGAGGTTTTACTGCAAAAACTGTTACACCATATGAAAAAGAAGGTAATCCACCTCCACGAATAGTTAATGTAAAGTCTGGAATATTAAATTCTATAGGGTTACAAAATCCTGGAATAGATAAATTCATCTTAAATGATTTACCTTTTTTAGAAACATTAGATACAAACATAATTCTGAGCATTGGTGGAGACACAAAAGAAGATTATTTAAGTTTAATAGAAAAATTAAATAATTCAAATGCTGTATTTTTCGAATTAAACTTATCCTGTCCTAATGTTGGAAAAAATGGCATCCCACTTGGAATTGATGAAAAATCTATTTTTGACTTAGTAAAAGAAGTTAAAAAAATTTCTAAAAAACCTATCTTTGTAAAATTCGGAGTCGAAACATTTTTAGAAAATTTAATCTCAGCTGCTGTTAATGGTGGCGCAGATGGAATAACATTAATAAATTCTCCAAAAGGTATGAAAATAGATATAAACAAAAAAATACCTATTTTAAAAAGAGGCTTTGGCGGTTTTAGTGGTCCATCAATAAAACCTATTGCTCTTGCTACAATCTTTATAATAAGAAGAAAATTCAAAGATTTACCTATTATCGGAATGGGTGGAGTCTTTGATTACAAAGATGCTATAGAGTTTATAATGGCAGGTGCAAATCTTGTTGGAATAGGTTCTGGAGTAATGTCAGATCCAGAAATACCTATAAAAATAATAAATGATTTAAATGATTATTTAAAAAATGAAAAATATGAAAATATTTTATCTTGCGCTGTGGAGGGATATTATGTTTGAAAAATATTTAAAAATAAGAGAAAAAAATAGTTCTGTTTTGCTCGTTGGGTTAGATAGCGATTATAAAAGAATTAATGGAGATGTTTTTGAATTCAACAAAAAAATTATCGATGAAACTCATGATTTAATCTGCGGTTATAAAATAAATATCGCTTTTTACGAAAAACTAGGACCTAAAGGATTAGAAATATTGGAAAACACTATAAACTATATAAGGCAAAATCCAGAAATACCAATAATTTTAGATTCAAAAAGAGGAGATATTGGAAACACAGCAAAAGCATATGCAGAATATTATTTTGAAAGACTAAAAGTTGATTCTTTAACTATTAATCCATTAATGGGATTAGATACATTAGAACCATATCTTGAATATAAAAATTCCCATTTATTTGCTTTAGCTTTGACCTCAAACAAAGGAGCATATGACTTTGAGATTCCTGAAAAATTATATTTAAAAATAACAGAAAAAATGAATAACTTAAATAAACAACATAAAAACAAAATTGGAATTATAGTTGGCGCAACTAATTCTGATTATATAAAAGAAATCGTTGATATATCAGAAAACATGATATTTTTAATACCTGGAATTGGATCACAAGGTGGAAATACTCAAGAGTTATTTAAAAATCTAAATGGTTATAAAAACATATTTATTAATGTTTCAAGAGCTATTATCTTTGATGAAAATCCACGAAAAAAAGCAAAAGAATTCAATGAAATAATTAATAAATATTATTCTCATTAAATTTTAAATAGGAGGGATAGTATGGGTAAATATGGTGAAGTAACTTTGCAAGAAGACAGAAGTGAAGGTATGAGCACAGGGGGATTGATACTATTAGGGTTACAACATACCTTTACGATGTTCGGTGCAACAGTATTGGTACCGTATTTAACAGGTATTCCAGTTAATGTTGCGTTACTCACTGCTGGACTCGGAACATTATTATTCCACTGGATTACCAAATGGAAAGTTCCAGTATTTTTAGGTTCTAGTTTTGCATATATAGCTCCAATAGTTGCAGTAGCAATGCATTATATGAATCAAGCAGGATTAGAGTATAAAAACATTCAAGATGCAGTAGCTGCTGGTGTAGATTTAAAACCTTATCTGGCATATGCAACAGGTGGTATATTCTTAGCAGGTTTAGTTAAATTTGGTTTTGGTGTTTTAATCAAATGGATAGGTATTAGAAGATTTGAAAAACTATTCCCACCAGTAATATCAGGAACAATGATTATATTAATTGGTTTGATACTAAGTCCAGTAGCAATAAACATGGCAAGTGGAAATTGGTGGATAGCAATGGTATCTCTTGGTACAGCAATTATAGTTAGACTATATACAAGGGGATTTAGCAGATTAATACCTGTAATATGGGGAATCATAGTAGGATATATTGTTGCAGCAATAACAGGAAATGTACATTTTGCAGAAGTAGGAACAGCTAGCTGGGTAGGAATACCAGAAATGTATTTACCAAAGTTCTCATGGTATGCTGCAGCAGCAATAGTACCAGTTGCTATTGCACCATCAGTAGAACACTTTGGTGATGTATTTGCAATCTCAGCAGTAGTAGGAAAGAAATTCTATGAAGATCCTGGAATGCACAGGACATTAATGGGTGATGGGCTTGCAACATCATTAGGTGGATTCTTTGGTGGCCCTGCAAACACGACCTATAGTGAAAACACTGGGGTATTAGCATTTACAAAAGCATTCAATCCATGGATAATGAGAATAGCAGCATTCTTTGCAATCTTATTAGCAATGGTACCAAAAGTTGGAGCAATAGTAAGATCAATACCAGTACCAGTAATGGGTGGAATAGAAATATTATTATTCGGTATGATAGCAAGTATTGGTGCAAAAACATTGATAAACAACCAAGTAAAAGTAGAAGGAAGAAATTTAGTAACAATGTCATTGATGTTAGTAACAGGTTTAGGTGGAGCTGTATTCAAAGCTGGTAACTTCGCTTTAGAAGGTTTAGGTTTAGCTGCTGTTGTTGGTGTTTTAGTAAATTTATTTTTTGAATTAACAAATGCTTCCGAGGAGTGAGATTATGGATATAGTGAATTTAATGAAAGAAACAAATGCTCTTTTAACTGGACATTTTCTATTATCTTCTGGTCTTCATTCTGATACATATATTCAATGTGCTCAGATTTTAAAATATCCTCAATATGCTGAAGCACTTGGAAAAGAACTATCAAAAATGTTCAATGTAGTTCCAGATTATATTGTATCTCCTGCATTAGGTGGAATCATTATTGGATACGAAGTTGCAAAAGCTTTTAATGTTCCTTTCCTATTTACAGAAAGAAATAAAGAAGGGGTAATGGAATTAAGAAGGAATTTTTTCATCGAAAAAAATAAAAAAGTTATTATAATAGAAGACGTTATAACAACGGGAAAATCAACACTTGAAGTAGTTGAAAGCCTTAAAAAATATAATCCTGATATTGTTGGATTGGGTTGTATTGTAAACAGAAGTAAAAAAGAGCATCTTGAAAATTATCCTATAAAATCATTAATTGAAATAGACGCTAAAACTTATGAACCTGATAATTGCCCTTTATGTAAAGAAAATATTCCTGTTGTCAAACCAGGTAGCAGAAAATAGAATTTTTAAAATAACCACAGCTGGCTGTGGTTATAATTTTTCTATCATATAATCCTCAATATTTCTTTTTTCTGAATCTATGTTTATTCCTATTATGTATATTTCTTTTTCATTATTTTTACTCATATATTTTTCATAATATTTCTTTTCTTTTATTTGTTCTATTGCTTCTTTTGCACTTTTATCTAGCTTTATTTCAAACAAATATATTTTGTCATTATGCTCTAATATTAAGTCACTTCTTCCAAGATTTGTTAGTTCTTCTGCTGTTACGTTTAATCCTGCTGAGGCTAATATTGTATATATTAATGAGTGATAATAACTTTCTCTTTTTTGATGTAAGTTATACGGTATTGCACTTATTATTCTTTTTATTTCTTTTATTAATCCCTCTATCCTATTTTCTTCTACTAGTTCATATATTTCATATATTTTTTCATATGTTTCTTCGTTTAAACTATAATTTGCTTCTAATATTAATTTTGAGAAACTATTTTTTACTTCAAGATTTGGATAGTCTAATATATATTTTTCTGTTATTCCATACTTTTTAATTCCTTTAAATGTCAAATATCCTGCTTGTGCAAAGAATATATTAGCATTTGCATCTTCTATTTCTCTTGTTGTAAAGTCTAATGAATCTACTGTGTATTTTACTAAATCCTCATATTCTATTTTTCTTCCTTTTACATATTCATATATAAATGATGGTGATCCACTTTCAAACCAATAATTTTGAAATTTCCTTTCATCAAAGAATCTTAATACTGAGAATGGATTATATACAAAGTGTTCTCCATCAAATGAGAATCCATTATAATATGTTTTTATTTCTTTTAATAATTCTTCTTTACTTATCCCCATTTCTTTTGCTGTTTCTTCTATATGGTTATTGAAATAATATTCTAATTCTTTTTGTGTATAACCTAACATTTGAGAGTATTTTCTATTTAGTGATATGTCATTTAAATTATTTAGTGCTGAGAATACTCCTGTTTTGGTAAATTTCGTTATTCCAGTAATAAATACAAATTTTATGTATTCATCTTTTGATTTTATACTTACATAGAAGTCTCTTAGTATTTCTCTATACCTTTCAGCTTTTTCTTTGTTATTTATATTATCTAATATTGGTTTTTCATATTCATCTACTAATATTACTACTTTTCCTTTTTTAGATAATTTTATTATTAATTCATTAAATGCAAATTTATAATCTTTTTCTGTTATTTCTATATTATTTCTTTGTCCTTCCTCTTGTATTATTTTTAATAGGCTTTCTTTGAATCTTTTTTCTGTATCAGTCGCAACATCTAACAAATTAATTCTTATAATAGGATATTCTTTGAATTCCCATTTGTCATATATGTATGTATCTTTAAATAACTCTTTTTCTCCTTTGAATATGTAATATAATGTTGATATTGTTAAACTTTTTCCAAATCTTCTTGGTCGAGATAAAAAATAATATTTTCCATTATCTATTAAATCAAATATATATTTTGTTTTATCTATATATATATAATTTCCTTCTATTATTTCCTTATAATCCTGTATCCCTATTGGTAATTTTTTCATTTTCCCATCTCCAATATTCAATTTAATTCAATTTTATTATATCATATATAAATGAAAACCAAATGCTTTATAACCTACTTTGTATATTTTTCCCATAATCTATTAAATTCTTTTTCGTATTTTTTAGAAATATACTCACTATGTATGACAAGTGAATTTTCATCATTATTATATTGTGCTGAATTGGTAAAATTAAATGATCCCGTTAATGTTATCTTACCATCTATTATCATCGTTTTATGATGAAATGTTCTATCATTTTTATCTAAAATTACATTAACTCTATTTTCTTTTAAATTATTTATTTGTGCCCAACTATAATTTGACTGATATTCTTCTGCTATTACTTTGACATCAACACCTCTATTTTTAGCCCTTATTAGGGCATCCGCTATTTCTCTTTTGCTAAATGTAAATATCATAACATGTATTGATTCTTTCGCGTTATCGATTAATTCTATAATTCTATCTGTTAAATCATCTTCAGGTGTGAAATATGGTTCTATTAAACCACTATCAAATTCCACTTTTTTATATGGTTTATTATCCAATGATTGCTTGCCATAATATCCTTTTTCAAACATTTCATTAAATTCATTCATATAATCTTGAGCTAACTCATTTGAAAATATAACAATAGAATTATTAGAATTATATCCAAAACCATTATTTGTAAAATTAGTACTACCAGTTATTACACAATATCCATCAATAATCAAAAACTTATTATGCATTAATTTATAATTTTTGTCATGTTTGGTCTTTATACCAACTTTACTTAATCCGCTTATATATGAATTTATATTATTTGTTTCATAAACTAATCTTATATCAATACCTCTTTTATTTAATTCTTTCAATTCAGTTATAAAAGGATAATAATTAACATCATAAATTGCCATCCATACAAATTTTTTTGCTCCATCGAGTAATGATTTTATATATTTCCAATTAGCTTTTTCATTATTTCCTTCATCGAAAAACAATACTGTAGAATCATCTGTAATATGATGAATTTCTAATGATATAGATGTCGCATTTTTCAAATCTTCAAGATGATAATCTGCTCTCCAAAAATAATTTTTACCATCAAAATATTCTCCTGGTAAATGTAAATCTTTTTGAGTAATTATCCATTCTCCTTCTGAAATAGAAAATACACTTATAAAAAGCAAGAAAAACATAGATAAAAACATAATCTTTTTCATAAAAATTCCTCCTATAACATAATTTTTACATTGAAGAGTTGACTATTATACAATTATGTAGTATAATTTTAGTATCTACAAAAAGATATAATTGTTGAGTGGTGATACTATGGATTTAAAAGAAAAATTAAAAATTTTATCCGGTGCTGCTAAATATGATGTTTCATGTTCTTCCAGTGGAAGCGAGAGGCAAAATACAAAAAAAGGGTTAGGTAATGCTGCCAGCAGTGGTATATGCCATAGTTGGACCAGCGATGGAAGATGCATTTCCCTTTTAAAAATTTTATTTTCAAATGCCTGTATTTTTGATTGTGCCTATTGCATTAATAGATCAAGCAATGATATTAAACGTGCAACTTTCACTGTCGACGAAATAGTTAATTTAACCATAAACTTTTATAAAAGAAATTATATTGAGGGATTGTTTTTAAGTTCTGCAATCATAAAAAACCCAGATTATACAATGGAACAAATGTTAAAAGTTGTAAAAAAATTACGTTTAGAAGAAAATTTTAATGGTTACATACATTTAAAAGCTATACCTGGTGCTGATTTAAAACTTATAAGAGAAGCCGGATTTTATGCTGATAGATTAAGTGTAAATATTGAACTACCCAGTGAAAAAAGCTTGAATTTATTAGCTCCTCAAAAAAAGAAAGAATCTATAATAAAACCTATGAGTTTTATTGGTCAAAACGCACTCGCTAATACTGAAGAAAGAAAAAAATATAAAAAAGCACCTTTATTTGTACCAGCAGGGCATAGCACTCAATTAATAGTTGGCGCATCACCAGAAAGTGATTTTCAAATTCTTAAACTTTCAGAAGGATTATATAAAAAATTTAATATGAAAAGAGTTTATTATTCTGCTTTTATAAGAGTTAACAATGATAAAAGATTGCCAAATATTAAACCTCCGCTGAAACGTGAAAATAGACTTTATCAAGCTGATTGGCTTTTAAGATTTTATAAGTTTTCTGCTCATGAAATTCTTGATGAAAAGCATCCTTTTTTAGATGAAAATATTGATCCTAAAACATCTTGGGCTTTAAGAAATTTCAACTATTTTCCTGTAGAAATTAATAAAGCTTCTTATGAAACCTTACTAAGAGTACCTGGAATAGGTGTTAAATCCGCTTTAACTATTGTAAAAGCAAGAAAATACGCCCCTATTACATTTGATGAATTAAAAAAGATGGGGGTTGTTTTAAAAAGAGCAAAATATTTTATAACTTGCAATGGGAAATACTATTCAAATCTGTTTTTAACTCCTGAAATAATAAGAGAGGAATTAACAAAAAATAAAGAATACCAAATTCCATTATTTCCATTAACTGCAATTGAAAAGGCGGTGTAAAAATGAAAATAGTTTTGTATGATGGTTCTTTTCAAGGGCTTTTAACCATTATTTTTAATACTTATAATGAAAAGAAAATACCTGATATGATTTTTAGGCAATATAATCCAAGTATATTTAATATTATAGATAATATTAAAACAGATTATAAAAAAGCTGCTATTGTCAGTGAATTCATTATAAGAAAACTTAACAAAATTATTTTAAAAAATATTTACCTCGCTTATTTATCGGAAATAGAAAATATAGAAGTTGATATTATAAAATATTTTAATCTTTCATTAAAAATTAATAGCAATGCAGAATTGCACATTGAAAAAGATTATATTATAAGAATTAAAAATGCTATATCTAAGGTAATAAATGAAAAACACAAATTTCTTGGATTGATTAGATTTAGAAAATTAGCAAATGTTATATTATATGCACCTTTTGAACCAGATCATAATATAATCACATTGCTTTCAAAACACTTTATTAATAGATATCCTAATAATAAATGGATTATCCACGACATTAAACGAAACCTGATTCTTTCATATGACAAAAAAGTAGAATTGTTCAAAATCAGTGAATTTGATAATGATTTCTACTTAAAAGAAGAAAATTTATCTTATGAAGAAATTTCTTTTCAAAATCTTTGGAAAACTTATTTTAATAATACAACCATTACTGAAAGAAAAAATAAAAAATTGCAAAGACAATATATGCCAACACGATATTGGAAATATCTTATAGAGATTTGACCAGCTCAATATATTCTTTTTGTTTCTTTTTATATTCTTCAAACCTATTTATCTTTGAATATTTATCAAAATATCCCAAAATTTCTTTTTCAAGCTTATCAATATTTTGATATTTTCTTTTTAGTTCATTTAATATTTCTTTTATTTTTGCTCTAAAATCTTCATAACCTATCATTTCATAAAGATATAAAGAATACTTTTTTAGATCTTCAAAGGTAAATGCGCTTTGCCCTTTTATCATAAGCCATTCTAATATAAATCTTTTTAAATTTTTTTCTACATAGAAAACAAAATCTTCAGCTGGAACGTATGGAGGTTCATGTATTATTGTTATATCTTTTTCAGAACAATAATATGTTTTAAACATACTATTTTTAGGTTCAATTTTTGCATATTCATTTCCATTTTCATATATTAACCTTGAAGCTAATAATAATGCAAAATCTTCACCACGAGGTATTTCCAAAGGATAAAACATCTTCTCAGCATATTCTTTTCGAATTATCATATTTCCACCAAAACCGAAAATAGATTCTTTTAAAGAATTATCTTTGGATAATCTTACAATGTCTTCATCCATAGATTTAGACTTTTTCCAACTTTTTAATTCATCTTCACCAAGTATCCTTATTGTCCCATCTTTTTCATATGGAGCTGTTATCAAGTATTTATCAGGGTTATTATTAAGAATTTCTTTTGTTTTAATAATATAATTTTCTCTCAATAATTCATCATCATCTATCTGTATGATAACATCTTCATTATTCATTATGGAGAATAAGAATCCTTGATTTCTTATTTCTGAATATCCTTTTGTTGAAAAAAATTCTGAATTATACTTTTTTCTATATTCTTTTATATCAGTATTTGTATATATATAATATTTAAATTTTGATTTTTTTAGTATTTTTTCTGTTTTTTCTCTAATCTCATCGTCTTTTGAAGTATCTTCATGTGCTGCTACAGAAAAAACATAAACACTCAATTCATCATCTAAATCTAAATTTAATTTATTAATACTTTCTATTGTTTTATGCAAAGTATTTTGTTCTTCAAACTTTTCTAATAAAGTAGGGTGATCGAAGTAATCAATTATATCTTTATTTATTCTTACATATGTGTTTATAACAATTGCAAATTTCATAAAAATCCTCCTTATGTTATAATATAAGTATATATCTATTATTTTGAGGTGAATTATGATTGGAATTAGAGGTGCAACATCAATAGAAAAAAATGAAAAAGAACATATTATAAGTCGTTCTATAGAATTATACAACAAAATTATAGAAAATAATAATATAAAAAATATAATTGCTATATTATGTTCTGTTACTCCTGATATAACTGCATATAATCCCATTACTGCAATAAGAGAAAATTTTAACTTAAATAAAGTTCCTTTAATGACATTTCAAGAAGCAATGTTTGAAGATTCAAAAGAAGGTATTATAAGGTTTTTAATATTATGTGAAAGCGAAACACAAAACTTTGTGTTTTTACATGAAGCAAAAAATTTAAGAAATGATTTATTTGGTTGATTCTCTAATTATTAATTCTGGTTTTAAAATAATTCCTTTAACATTCTTTTGTTTACCATTAATTATTTTCAATATTAACTCAGCTGCTTTATATCCCATTTCATAAATTGGTTGTCTTATAGTTGTTAATGAAGGTTTATAATGTTTACTGAAAAGCAAATCATCAAAACCGGTTACACTAACTTCTTCTGGAATTCTTATTCCTCTCTCACGGAGAGAATCAATAATGCCATATGCAATTAGGTCATTACCTCCCATAATAACATCTGGTAATGATCTTATATTTTTTCCAAATTCATAACCCGCTTCATATGAGAAACGTGTATAAATATGTTTGTATATTTTTATGTTTTTCTTTTTCATATAATTGATGAAAGTTTCATATCTTATTTTAGCGCTAAATGTATTTTCATTACCATTAACAAAATAAAAACTTCTATTTCCTCTTTCATATAAATATTCTAATAATGTATAAATACCTATTTGATTGTCACTTATAACATAAGACGCATTTACCCCTTCTAAAATTCTATCTAAAAATACTATTTTTATTCCCCTTTTTATTAATTTTTCCAATGCTGGATTATATAACCCTGTTCCTGTAAAAATAATTCCATCTATATGTTTAGAAATAAATGTATTTATTATTTCTGTTTCCATTTTAAAATCCTGATCAGAATTACTAAGTAAAAGGGTATAACCTTCTTTTTTTAAACAATCTTCAACTCCCTTTACTATATTCGGGAAAAAAGGATTGGTTATATCAGGAATTACAAAACCTATTGTTTTAGTTTTTCCTTTTCTTAAACTTTGAGCGATTGTACTAGGATTGTAATTTAATTTTTTTATAGCTTCTTCAACTCTATTTTTTAGTTCTTCATTTACAGGTGCACTATTATTAATTACTCTAGACACTGTGGAAATGGAAACTTTAGCTTCTTTTGCTACATCTTTAATACTAATTCTTTTCATGCTTACACCCGCCTCTTTAATACTATAAACAGTATAAATTAATGTTTTAGTAAAAATGGGGGATTCACCCCCATTTTTATATCATTTTATTTTACCACAAGTTTTAAGTCAACTGGAATATAAATTGTATGTGTTTCTAAGTACTCAACAGCTTTTTTAACAGCTAATTCTCCCATTAAACTAGGTTGTTGTGCTACAGTTGCAGCCATTTCACCATTTTTAACTGCATTTACTGCATCAGGTATTGCATCAAAACCAACAACAACTATTTTACCTAATTTTCCTTCTGATTTTATTGCCTCAATAGCTCCTAAAGCCATTTCATCATTTTGAGCAAATACAGCATCTATATTTGGATATGCCTGTAACAAGTTTTCCATAACCGATAATCCTTCTGCTCTGTTAAAGTTTGCTGTTTGTTTTGCAATTAATTTTAATCCAGGATATTTTTTCAACTCAGTTTCAAAACCCTTCCCTCTATCTCTTGCTGCTGATGTACCTGGTATTCCAACTAATTCCACTACATTTCCTTTTCCATTTAATAATTGAGCAATATATTTTGCTGCCATTGCACCACCTGCAACATTATCTGATGCAATATGTAGTACAACTTTTCCACCATTTGCTGCCCTATCTACTGTAATAACAGGTATTCCTGCATCATTTGCTTCTTCAACAGCTGTAACAATCGCATCACTGTCTGTAGGATTAACAATAATAAAGTCTACTTTTTGTTGAATCAGATCTTCAATATCATTTAATTGCTTATATGGTTTGTCCTGTGCATCAACCACAACAATGTCTACTCCCTCATTAACTGCTTCTTGCAAAGCTCCATTTCTTAATTCTACAAAAAATGGGTTGTTTAAGGTTGATAAAGATAATCCAATTTTAATACTAAATGCAGACAAAGATAAAATGATAATAAATACTACTAACCATACTGCCTTTTTCATAAATACACCCCCTATTAGTCTTCCCTTTCCAGCAATACTGCTATAAGGATAACAGCTCCTTTAACGGCTTGCTGATAAAAGGGAGATACATTCAATAAATTTAAACCATTATTAATAACACCCATAATCAAAGCTCCAAAAATAGTTCCTATTACACTTCCTCGGCCTCCTGATAAACTTGCTCCTCCTAAAACTACTGCTGCAATAGCATCTAATTCATATCCACTACCAAATGTTGGTTGCGCGCTATTAAGTCTTGCTGTTAATAACATGGCACTTACTGCAGATAAAACACCACTTATCATATAAATAATAATTTTATATTTTATAATCTTAACTCCACTAAGTTTTGCTGCTGTCTCATTCCCACCAATTGCATAGGTATATAATCCCAATTTTGTATTAGATAATATAAACCATATTAAAATAAACATTCCTAACATTATAATTATTGGATAAGGTATTCCTAATAAATCTCCTCTACCAATAATTCTAAATGATGATGGTAATCCTGTAATCGGCATTCCTTGTGTATATACTAATGTCAAACTTCTTCCAATTGCCATTGTGGCTAAGGTGACAATAAAAGGTTGAATCCTCCCTTTTGCTACAATAAATCCATTAGCAAAACCCATTAATGCCCCAATTAAAAGAGCAACTACAATACCTAAAATCACAGAACCACCTTTCAATATTGATGCCATAATAACAGCTGATAAAGCAAAAATAGAACCTACTGATAAATCAATACCACCTGAAATAATAACCATAGTCATTCCAAATGCCATTATAGCCTGTATCGAAACCTGTCTAAAAACATTGATAATATTAGAAAATGTAAAAAAACGATCACTTAAAATTGCAAAAAATATGGAAATCCCGATAAAACCAACAATTGCTGGATATTCTTTCATTTTCTTTAATATCACATTTTTATTCATCAAATATCAACTCCAGTAGCTAATTTTAATATATTTTCTTGAGTTATTTCTTCATTTTCTAATACTCCCATATTTATTCCTCTATGCATAACTAACACTCTATCGCATAAACTAACGATTTCTGGTAATTCTGAAGATATAAATACAACCCCATTCCCATCATTAGCTAATTTATTTATAATATTATAAACTTCAACCTTCGCTCCAACATCAATACCTCTTGTAGGTTCAACTAAAAAAACTACTTTAGGATTTCTTTTTAAAACCTTTGATATTACAACTTTCTGTTGATTACCTCCGGAAAGATTTCCTGTTTTTTGATTAATTGAAGTTGCTTTTATTGAATATTTTTCTATTTCTTCTTTAGCTATTTTTTTTGCCTTATTCCAAAATAAAATCCCTTTTTTTTCTATTAATTCAGTATTTTGAATAACAATATTCTTCATAATATCTAATTCTAATACTAAACCCATACTTTTTCTATCTTCAGGAACTAAAGCTATTCCGTTTTTTAAAGCCTCATCTGGCCTTTTTATTTTTTTGATTTTTTTATCATTTACAATTAAATTATCCCATTTTGCTGGCATATAACCATAAATTCCTAAAGGAATCTCAGATTTACCTGAACCAACTAACCCTGCTATTCCAAAAATTTCCCCCTTTTTCACTTCAAAAGAAACATTTTTTACCATTTTTCCTATTTTTAAATTCTCTATGGAAAATAATATTTCATCTTCTGGAGCATTATATTTTGGAAACATATCTTCTATTTTTCTTCCAACCATCATATTTATTAAATCTTCCTGCGTAAAATCTTTTACATTTCCACTCCCTATATATTTTCCATCTCTCAATACTGTTACTTTATCAGCTATCTCAAATACTTCTTCTAATCTATGCGAAATAAAAATAATTCCTATCCCTTTCTTTTTTAATTCTTTTACTATCTTAAATAAATTTTTCGTTTCATGCTCTGTTATAGAAGCGGTAGGTTCATCCATAATAATTATTTTAGATTTTAATGATAATGCTTTTGCAATAGCTACTAATTGTTTTTCTGAGGTATTTAAGTCTTTTACTAATGAATCTGAACGTATATTAAATTTATTTTTAGATAAAATCTCCTGGGCTTTTTTTATTAATTGTCTCTTATTAACCAGGTTCCCTCTAATATTTCCTACATATATATTTTCTGCCACCGTTAAATCTTCAAATAAATTTAATTCTTGATGAATAGTAGCTATACCATTGTTTATAGCTTCAGAAGGGTTTGAAAAAGCTATTTCTTTTCCCTTATAATATATTTTTCCTTCATCTGCCTTATGAATGCCTCCAATAATTTTTATTAAAGTACTTTTACCTGCACCATTTTCTCCTAACAAAGCGTGAACTTCTCCACTTTCAAGCTCAAAGTTCACTTTATCTAAAGCTAAAACACCTGGAAATTTTTTTGTTAATTTTTCTACTTTTAATAACATTAAAATATCACTCCTGAAACAAAAATGGCATTAAAATATGGTTTCCTTTCTCCTGTTCTAATAATTGCTTTACTTTCATTAGATATTTTCTTAAGCTCTTCGTGAGATACAAATTCAATATTTTTACAAAAACATTTAACTAAGTCAATAAATTCTTCACTTGATTCTTTTGCAATAATTATTTTTTCTATATGTAATTCTTTCAAGATTGTTTTTGCAACATCTTCAAAAGACGGAAGACCTTCGTCCACAATTAAATCTATCCTTTTTATATTTTCAGGAATCGGAAATCCCATGTCTACAATTGTTAATTTATCTGTATGTCCCATAGAAGATACTACCGCAGAAATTTCTGAATTAAAAATTCCCGTTTTCTTCATTTATATCTCTCCTTCCAGAAAACGTTTTCGAAAACGTTTTCTAAAACAAGAATAACACAATTTACATATTATACAAAATTTAGTTATGTTTTTTTAAACATTATTAAAGCGAATTATATTTAATTATCAGATTTTTTCTTGCAATATTAAAAAATAGCCTATTAAAAGGCTATTTTAAATTTGAGATATAAAATTTTCATTATACTCCGGGCAAATTTCTTTAAAATTACACCATTTGCAATTATATTTAGAAGGACGAGCTGGAAAAGTTTTCTCTTCTTTTGGAATATTTTTCTCTTTATCTTTTAAATAATATTCCATTATTTCTATTCTTTCTTTTATATAATTCTCTACTTCCAATAATTCTTCTTTTGTATATTTTCTTTCTTCAAAATCTCCTTCATATAAATATTCGTTAATTAAATAAACATTGTTTAAATCAATATTATAATTTTTATAGGCATATAATGCATATAATTTTAATTGAAATTCATCATCTTTGGATCTTTTACCTGTTTTCCAATCGACTATATATGTATTTCCATTTTTTTCATACATAAAATCTACAATAGAATATATTTTATAATTATTTACAAAAAATGATGTGAAATTGTTTTCTCTATCTATTTCTATTATTCTTATTCCACTTTGTATATCTTTTAATGTTCTGGAATTATAATAATTCTGAAGTAATAATTTTGTTTTTTCTTTTATATCTTTTCCAAGATTACCTTCAAATAAATTTCTATTTTTATAATAAATAGAATAAAACATTATATAATTTTTTGGATTTTGCTCCCATTCTTTCTTCATTTTATACGAAGATTTTACAGCTTTATTAAATTCTTTTCCAATGTAATTTAATGCTGTATGTATGTCCTGAGTTTTTAAGGCTGTTATGTTATTAGCTATATAATCATGGATCATAGAACCTAAAAATTGCTCAATTGTAGTTAATTTTGTCAATCTATATGCCTTTCTTACTCTCTCAGGTGCATTTTTGTCCCATCCACCCCACATTAAAAATCTTGCATAATAATATGCTCTTGGACATTTTGTTAATAATTTATCCTTAGAAAAAGACCATGATTTTTCTGGATATTCTGTCATATTATCACCTCATTAAGATTATACAGAATTTAATTAAATTATTCAATATATATAGTATAATATAGTGAAAAGAGGAGGGAGAAAATGGGTTTTTTAGAGGAATTATACGATGCAATAGAGCTTGAAAAAGAGGCAGAAATTAGAGCAATGATAAATGAAATAAAGCAATATGGTAAAAATAGAGAAAAAATAGGACGAGCTATAAATAATTTAAGTGGAAAATATATTGGAAAAGAAATGGGAGGATTATTTTTAATCAAGTTTGGGAGAAAAGAGAGCATTAAAACAGATATTAGTGTTGGGGACGTAGTTTTAGTTAGTAAAGGTAATCCTTTAAAAAGCGATTTAACAGGTTCCGTCACAGAAGTGGGAAATAAATACATTATAGTTGCTTTTTCTAATAAACCACCTATGTGGGTACAAAAATCTAAAAATATAAGAATTGATTTATATTTAAATGAAGTTACTTTCAAACGCATGCAAGAATCTATTTTAAAACTTCATTATGCAGAAGGTAAATTAAAAATATTAAAGTCCATTATTTTAGGTAATAAAAAACCCAAACTCCCTAAACAAATAAATTTAGATTTTTTTGACAAAAATTTAAATTCATCTCAAAAAGAAGCTGTTTCAAAAGCTGTTGGAAGTGATGATGTTTTCTTAATACACGGACCACCTGGCACTGGAAAAACCAGAACTTTAACTGAAATTATTCTTCAAGAAGTTAAAATGGGAAAAAGAGTATTAGCCACAGCTGATTCTAATACTGCTACAGACAACTTATTATACAATCTTGTAAAATACAAAGACTTAAAAGTATGTAGATTGGGACATCCTACAAGAATTGATGAACAATTAATACATCATTCATTATATTATATAGTTGAAAATCATTCAGATTATAATAAAATTGACGAAATTAGAGAAAAAGCTATTAAGCTATCAGAAGAAAGAGATAAATATAAAAAGCCTACGCCACAATTTAGACGTGGATTAACAGATGAACAAATAGAAAAATACGCTTTAAAGGATCGAGGTACAAGAGGTATATTTCCTGAAGATATGAAATTAATGTATAATTGGCTTAAATTAAATAAAGAAGTGCAAAAATTATTTGATAACGCAAGAAAAATGGAAGATGATTTAATAAAAAAGGTTTTAACAGAAAGTGATGTTGTAGTTAGTACAAATGGTTCTGCTGGAATAGAAGAATTAGAAAAAATAAGATTTGATACTGTTGTTATAGATGAAGGTTCTCAGGCTACTGAACCTTCATGTTACATCCCTATAGTTCATGGTGAAAAAATCATTATGGGTGGGGATCATAAACAATTGCCTCCTACTATTTTAAATCCTAAAGCTGAAAAGATTTTATCAAAAACATTATTCGAAAAGTTGATTAATAAATATCCTGAAAATTCTTCTATTTTGACCATACAATATAGAATGAATGACAAAATCATGCAATTTTCTAATAAAAAATTCTATTATGGCATTTTGAAAAGCGATAAAAAGGTTAAAAACAGGATTCTGAAAATAGATACAAAAGACATACCATACCCATATAATAAAATATTAACCGAAACACCTATTGTTTTTGTTGATACTTCCATGATTCCAGAAAAATTTGAAATAATTAAAAAAGGTTCTACATCTAAACACAATCCTTTAGAAGCTAAAATCGTTATTGAACTCTCAAAAATTTTAAATGAAAGAAATATTGATTTTGGTATTATTTCACCTTATAAAGATCAGGTAAAATTTTTAAAAGAACAGATAGATGGAATCATAAATACTGTAGATGGATTTCAAGGAAAAGAAAAAGAAGTAATCATATTTTCTTTAACAAGAAGTAATGAAGAAGGATTAATTGGATTTCTAACTGACGAAAGAAGGTTAAATGTAGCAATTACAAGAGCTAAAAGTAAGTTAATAATTATTGGAGATATTGCTACTATATCAAAATATCCATTATTCAAAGATTTTATAGACTATATTAGAATCAACGGAAAAATCATTGAACTTGATAGACATCATGATTTTTTTAATTTGGATAATTAAAGTTCTAATTTTTGAAATATAATTGAAAAAGTGGCTCTGTCACTTTGTGATATAATAACGGTGAAAATTATAAGAAAGAGGTGCTATATGTTAGTTAAAAGAATTTTTAACTTTGCTGCTGCTCATAACCTCGTTAGATATCATGGAAAATGTGAAGCTTTACATGGACATAATTATAGATTAGAAGTTACAGTAGAAGGTACTCCTAATGAAGAAGGGATGGTTATAGATTTTCTCGAATTAAAAAAAATTGTTAAAGATGAAGTATTAAATATTTTAGATCATTCATATATCAATAATATCATTGAACAACCAACTGCAGAAAATATTTCTATGTGGATATGGAATAAATTAGAAAAAAAATTAAAAAGAGATAATTGCAAATTATATGAAGTAGCACTATATGAAACAGAAAATAATGTGGTTTATTATAGGGGTGAATAAATTGAAAGACGTTCAATCAGAATTAGATAATAGAGGAATATATATTCATGGTGTTGGAATTTCAGATTTAGAGTATCCTATAATATTTGATAATAATCATACCATAGGTAATTTTACAATGCTCGTTGATCTAGATGAAAACGTTAGAGGAACGCATATGAGTAGATTTGTTGAAATATTAAATAAATACCATAATAATCTTTCTGAAGAAAAGTTATTAGAAATGAGCAAAGATTTAAAGAGAGCTTTAGAAGCTAAAAAATCTTATATAAAAGTTTCTTTTCCTTATTTTTCATTGAGAAAAGCTCCTATTACAAAATTGGAAAGTTATACTAAATGCGATATTACATATGAGATTATAGATGAAGAAATGAGATTATATCTTGCGATACCTATTATAACTCTTTGCCCGTGTTCAAAAGCTATTTCCAATTATGGTGCTCATAATCAAAGGGCTTTAGTTGAAATTGGTCTTAAATTAAGAGAAGAAGTAAAAATTACAGATATTGCTAAATATGTTGAAAAATCATCCAGCGGGATGGTATTTTCTCTTTTAAAAAGAGAAGATGAAAAATATGTAACTGAGCATATGTATGATAACCCACATTTTGTGGAAGATGTTGTTAGAGATTTAAGTTTATTTTTAGAAAAAGATAGTAGAGTTGAAGGATATAAAATAAAAGTAATTAGTTACGAAAGCATACATAACCATAATGCTTTTTCTGAAAGAGAGGGAAAGGCATGGTAAGATTAAGAATGCTTGAAGATATTGACCTGGAAAAAGAAATCCAGGTTGATCCTGCAAGTATCCCTATTTTCAATTCTAAAATGAGACATTATTATATCTTAATTGAAGATATTGATGTTACAAGCGCCAATATAATTAAGCAGGAAATGTTATCTCGTGGTGGAGATGTAGCTATTCATAAATACGCTATTAATCATAAAATAGATAAAACAAATATATTATTAATAGGAACTAAAAAACAATATGATTTATTAATAAAAAAATTAATGAGTATGAATTATTGGGATATACCAAAGGTTAGAAACGCTCTCGAAAAATTATTCAAAAACATAAAAAAGAAAAAATGGGAATACTCTATTAGCGATAATAGAAAATTGATTTTAGGTGAAAATTCAAAAATAATGGGTATTTTAAATGTAACTCCAGATTCTTTTCATGCTCCAAGCAGAATAAAAAGTGTTGATCAGGCTATAGAAAACGCTAAAAAAATGATTGAAGAAGGTGCTGAAATACTTGATATCGGTGCTGAATCAACAAGACCTGGTTCTGAAAGTGTGGAATTAAAAGAAGAAATTGAAAGGATTATACCTGTTATTAAAGCTTTAAGAAAAGAGTTTCCAGAAATTGTTTTAAGTATTGACACCTATAAATCTCAGGTTGCAAAAAAAGCCATTGAAAATGGTGTGGATATAATTAATGATATTTCTGGAATGCAATTTGACAAGAATATGGTTCATGTAGTCGCAGAATCAAAATTACCTATAGTTATAATGCATATAAAAGGAACTCCAAAAGATATGCAAAAGAATCCATATTATGAAAATTGTATAAGTGAATTATTAGAATATTTTGAAGAAAGAATAGATTATGCACATAAACACGGTGTAGAACAAATAATCATAGATCCTGGATTTGGATTTGGAAAAAGAGTTCAGGATAATTTAAATTTAAGTTACAATATTTCTGAATTTAGAGTTCTTGGTTACCCAATATTAATGGGACACTCAAGAAAAAGCACGATTGGTCATGTTTTAAATCTACCAGATACAAAGGATAGGTTAGAAGGAACTTTAGCTTTAACTTCATACTATGCTTTAAATGATGTAGAAATCATAAGAGTACATGATGTAAAAGAAAATTATAGAACAGCGAAAATGATTGAAGCATTAAGGGGGTATAAAAAATATTAAGTGCAATTGCATTAGGCTCCAATGTAGGAAATAGATTAAATAATATAAAAAGAGCTATTGAATTATTATCAAAATACGTAGAAATAATAAAAATATCAAACATATACGAGACAGAACCATGGGGATATACAGAACAAGATACTTTTTTAAATGCTTGTGTTTTAATAAACACAGAATTAGAACCATATGAATTATTAAAAATATGCAAGAATATTGAAAAAGATCTTAAAAGAAAACAAAGATTTAAATGGGGGCCAAGAGAAATAGACTTGGATATTATATATTATGGAGATTTAGTTTTAGAAAAAGACGATTTAAATATTCCTCATAAGCATATGTTTGAAAGAGATTTTGTTATTGTCCCACTTAATGATATTTCTCCAGATTGGAAACATCCTATATTTAATAAAACAATTAAAGAACGATATGATGAAATAGATAAAAGTAAAATAAAAAGATATGAAAAGGAGTCTTAAGGCTCCTTTTTTATTTTAGACATATGTTTTTAATATTTAAATTTTATAATTGCAAATGATTTGCATTTGCAAATGATTTGTATTTAAACACTATAACGGAGGTGGTTTTATGAAAAAGGTTATTTTAATGATATCTCTTGTAATTATTGGAATTATCGGTTATTCCATAAATATTTCTGTTTCTATTTATCCATATTATTTGATTTTAAAAGACATTGTTGATAAAGAAGATATGATACATGTTATAGTTCCTTCGGGGAAAAGCCCACATACCTATTCTTTATCTTCAAAAGATCTCATAAATGTTTATAAAAGTGATTTAGTTATTTTTAATGGATTAAATTCTGAAATATTCATAAATAAAATCAAATCAAATTTAGAAAGAAAAAACATCCCTTTTATTTATGCCGCTAATTTTATTCCAAAAGAAGAATTAATAGGTTCTTCTCAAGATAAACATACAAATTATAATCCCCATATATGGTTAAACCCATATTTTGTTTATAATTATATAATTCCTGGAATTTTAAATAAATTAATTGGGGTTAATCCTGAAAAAAAAGAGATCTATAAAACAAATGCAGAAATATTAATCGACAAATTGAAATTTTTAGATGCATATTTACTATTAAAATCCAGAGAGATTAATGGAAGTATTATTACTTTCCATAATTCATTTCCATATTTCGCAAAAAGATATAATATTTCAATTGCAGGGGTAATTGAAAATTCCCCCGGTGTAGAACCTTCAATTTCAGAAATGAGAAAATTAGCAGATTTAGCAAAAGAAAACAAAGTAAAGGCTTTATTTTCCGAACCACAATTAAATAAAAAATTAGCAGAAAAATTGGCAAAAACTCTAAAAATAAATTTAGGCGAATTGGACCCTTTAGGAAATAATTATAAAACAATAGATGAATTGTACTTGATGAATTTTCTAAATATTTTAAACACAACAAGGTGAGAATATGAAATTGACAAAAACAAGAAGAGAAATATTAAAACTATACGATAAAATTGATTATCCTTTAAATGCCGAAGAAATATATAATCTTTTAAATGGAGAATATGATCTATCAACTATATATAGAAATTTAAATTTCTTTGAAAAGGAGCATATATTAAAATCCATAGTTTTTTCAGACAAAATAACCTATTATTATAAACCGAAGGGGCATGCTCATTTTATATATTGCATAAAATGCAAAAAGTTTGAAAGTTTAAATTTGTGTTTTGAAAAGCAATATAAAGCTTATATTGAAAACAACATGAATTTTAAGATAACAGACCATATTTTATATTTTGAAGGTATATGTAGTGATTGCCAAAAAAAAGAAGGTGGAAAAAATGCGTGAAAAAATAATTTCTGTAAAAAATTTAAATTATAAAGTTGAAAACAATGAAATATTAAAATTTATCAATTTTGATATTTATAAAAACGATTTTGTTGGAATTATAGGGCCTAATGGAGCTGGAAAATCTACACTTATAAAAATATTAATAGGCGAAATTGAAAATTATAATGGCAAAATTGAAATAAAAGGGAAAATTGGATATGTCCCTCAAAAAGATGAATTCGATAGATCTTTTCCTATAAGAGCTTACGAAGTTGTTTTAATGGGAATTTATAAAAATGTTGGCTTATTTAGAAAATATAAGAAAGAACATTATGAAAAGGCAAAAAATATAATGAAAATGCTTGGAATAGACTATCTGTATAACAGAAATGTTGGGAAACTTTCAGGTGGAGAATATCAAAGATTAAGTCTTGCAAGAGCTTTAATTAGTGATCCAGATATTTTAATCCTTGATGAACCAGAAGCTGGTGTAGATAGCAAAGCCCAAATAAAAATATACGGTATTTTAGAAGAACTTAATAAAAAAGGTATGACAATAATTCTGGTAAGTCACGATATATCAATGGTAGTAAAAAAAGCCAATACCGTTATGTGCCTAAATAAAACACTTCATTGCCATAAAAATGCTATTGATATGACAAGTGAAGATTTAAGAAAGATATACTCAGAAGAATTAGAACTTTTAGTACATATAAATAAACCAATAAAAGTGGTGAGCAGAAATGATTGAACTATTATCATATGATTTTATGATTTACGCCATATTAGCAGCAATTTTAGCAAGTTTCAGCGCTTCTTTGCTTTCCAACTACATTGTTTTAAAGAAAATGGAATTTATTGGAGAAGGTGCTGCCCATACTGCATTTGGCGGTATTGCTTTAGCTATCTTGCTTGATTTAAATATTGATTTAATAAGCATTATAACAGCTATATTATTTGGTATGGTGATTTATTTCATCAGTAAAAAAGAAAAAGTAAATGAAAATAGTGTAATTGGAATGTTACTATCATTTTCAATGGCTTTAGGTGTTATATTTTTATATTTAAAACCTGGATACACACCAGAACTTACAAGTTATTTATTTGGTGATATTTTAATGGTTAATGCTGACGATGTAAAAATTTTAAGCATTGTTTCTATAACTATTCTTTTGTTTATAATTCTATTTAATAAAGAACTAAAATATTATTCTTATAATCCCAGAATGGCAAAAAACTTTGGTGTTCCCATTAATTTAATCAACTTTATATTTTTAATTATTGTATCTATAGTTGTAGTAACTTCAGTAAAAATTATAGGAATTATTTTAGTTACTTCATTGCTTATAACACCTGGAGTTATAGGAAAACTATTTGCAAAATCTTTAAATCAAATGATACTTATTTCAAGTCTATCTGGTATTTTCTCAGGTTTTTTTGGAATCATTATTGCGTATCTTTTTAATATTCCACCAGGTCCTTCTATTGTTGTTACATTATTTTCTTTATTTTTAATATCATATCTTATTAATTACATAAAAAACAAAACGTTTGTTAAAAAACATAGTTAAAATAATTATGATTATGAAAAAAGCTTACATTATATGATATAATTACTTAGAAACCCAATTTAAAGAGAGGTGAATTTTATGGATTATTTTAGTTGCAGCGAAGATCCGTTGTCTAGACCGCCATAACAAAGAAAAGGAGGAGATAATATGGTAAAATTTTATAGCAGAGTAGAACACAAACTAGTGGAGGCAAAAAGCTTTTCTCAAGATGCACTTATAAAGGTAGTAAATCCATCGGCAGATGAGATTCATATGCTTTCAAGTTTATTAAATTTCGACCCTGATTTTATAACTGATTCTCTGGACGAAGATGAAAGAGCACGTATAGAAATTGATGAAGATACAATTTTATTAATTTTAAAGGTTCCTATGAGAAATGAAGAAGACGAAAAAATCCCTTATAAAACCGTTTCATTAGGTATAATTATTGGGAAAAATTATATATTATTATCCATGAAGCAGGAAATTGATTTTATAGAAAAAATGATAGAAACAAGTTTGTTAAATCCACACAAAAAAAGCAAGATGATTTTCCAAATATTTTTTAAAAATGCCAAGTTATTTCTTGATTATTTGAAAGAAATTAATAAAACCATAGATTTAGTAGAAGAAGAGTTGCATAAATCCATGAAAAATAATGAGCTTGAAACATTAATGTATCTTGAGAAAAGTTTAGTGTACTTCACTACATCTTTAAGATCAAACGAAATTATGATGGAAAAGCTGTTAAAAGGTAAAGTATTAGAACTTTATGAAGATGATGAAGAGCTATTAGAAGATACTTTGATTGAAAATAGACAGGCAATCGAAGTGACGAATATATATAGCAATATTTTATCTGGTATGATGGATGCTTATGCATCTGTTATTTCAAATAATTTGAATATTGTCATGAAAATATTAACAGTTGTTACCATCCTACTTCAAGTTCCTACAATATTAACAAGCTTTTATGGAATGAATGTAAAACTCCCGTTTCAACAAAATCCTTTGATATATGTAAATATTATTATATCTTCAATAGTAATTATGATAATGACTTACTTATGGTTTAAAGGGAAAAAATGGCTTTAATATTTTAAAAAAGAACTTCCAATTTAGGAAGTTCTTTTTTAATGAAATACAGAACTTAATATTGATATAGCTGTATATACCAATAAAAGAGACATTATTACATTAAAAACTTTTTCATATTTAGATAAGAACATTTTTAAAATACTTCCCATTAAAGCCCAAGCTGATGTTCCAAAATAAGCTACAACTCCTAAAAAAATAGACATAATGACCAGCATAAAAACAGAATCATAGGCTGGAACTATAAAATTACCAGTGACAGTAATAGAAAATAATATTGCCTTGGGATTTATATATTGCATTATAACTCCTGTTTTAAAAGATGCGGAACTCAAAACTTCTTCTTTTTCATTACTATGATTTGAACTTTTTAATAAAACATACGCTAAATAAAGCATATATATAAAACCTATAATACCTATAACAACGCGGATTTTAGGCATTATCTCAAACAACACTTTATTAAACAAACCGCTAAACAAAACTAAAAATCCAAACCCTACTGTAACTCCTAATAAAAAAGGTATAGTTTTTTTATATCCAAATTTATTAGAATTTGCCATTGAAAGAATATTATTAGGACCTGGTGTAATTACAGCTACAAAAGTAAAAGACAAAAAAGCTAACCAATCCATATAACCCCCCCTTAATTCCATTTTCAATATTATACCATAAAAAAATAAAAACTCCCGAATAAACCGGGAGTTATGGAGGCAACAAATTATTTTTTGTTTTAGTAATTTCCCAGATATATACCACGTATTATACTCATTCGCATCACCTCAGAATCATTTTAATGATTTTCTCTTGAAGTGATGCAAAATATTAATTTTTTAATGATTTAACATAAGTTATCCATTTGCTACGTATATTATATTACATTTTTGTAATAATGTAATATAAAAAAATCGCTCCATATATATAATGAAATGCTCCCTCCAAAGTAGACAGTGTAATTAATAAAAAAACACTGAACTACTAGGAGGGATTTTTTAATGGATAAAAGGAGGAAATTTAGCAAAGAAATAAAAATACAAGCATGTAAAGATTATATGTTAGGAAAAGGAAGTTTTGAAAGTATAGGTAAAGAAATAGGATGTTATAAAAATACAGTTTTAAGTTGGTATTACATATACAAAATACATGGTGAAAAGGCATTTGAAGAAAGGAAAAGAAATAATGTATATAGCAAAGAATTTAAATTATCGATAGTAAAGGAATATATAGAAGGTATATATACATCGAGAGAATTATCAAGTATGTATAATATTAATGAATCTGTTATACATAAATGGATAAAAAAATACTATAATGGAATAGAGCTAAAAAATTATAATTTCAAAGGAGAAAATTATTCCATGAAATCAAGAAAAGTTTTATTCGAAGAAAGATTAGAAATAGTAAAATGGGTAATAGAAAATAATATGAATTATAAAGAAGCAGCGATTAGATACGGTATAAATTATGCCAATGTATATAAATGGACTAAATTGTATTTAAAGCACGGAGAAGAAGGATTAAAGGATAAAAGAAGAGGACCTAAAAAAATTGATTTAGATTCATTATCTGAAGTAGAACGATTAAAGTATGAATTAAAAAAAGAAAGAGAATTAAGGAAATTTAGAGAATTGGAAATAGAAATACTTAAAAAAAAAGAGAAATTAGAAAAACATTATCAAAAGTACGACAAATATTAGAATATAAATTAGTAGAAGAATATTCAAAAAAAGGTTATGCAGTAAATACAATATGCAAAATACTAGGAATATCTAGAAGTTCGTATTATAAAAATCAAAAAAGAGAAAAACCAGAAAAAGAAAAAATAGATGAATTATTATGTCAATTGATAATAGAATATAATGTAGCTCATGATGGAAGACTTGGGTATAGAAGAATGACAATGTATATTAATAGATATAATCATATGAATTATTCAGAAAAATATATACATAGATTAATGAAATACTTAAAAATAAAATCAAGAATTAGAAAGAAAAAAATTAATAGAAAAAGATCAAATAATTATACAAAAGAAAACATCTTAAATAGAAATTTCAAATCAAACAAACTGTATTTTGTATACTAAAAGTACCCCATGAATGAAATTGAAAAATGGTCCACTGATAAAAAAATGATATACTCTTCTCAAGATGAGAGGAGTTGAGAAAGGATGATCAGTATGGACTAAAAAAGAAGAGTAATATATATGTATTTTAGAGAAGGAAAGTCACAACGAGAAATTAGTAGGATATTAGGGATAAATAGAAAGACAGTAGGGAAATATGTAAAAGAATATGAAGAAGCATTTGAAGAATATAAAAATCAAGATGGAATAAATGAAGAGATAATAGAGAAAATAGCAGGTAAACCGAAATACGATACATCAAATAGAAAACCTAGAAAAGTCACAGAAGAGCTAATGTTGAGAATTCAAGAATTAGTAGAAGCAAACGAAACAAAGAGAAAGAAAGGTTTGAGAAAACAAATAATGCCAGTAAGCCAAATGTATGAAATAATAAGAAATGAAGGATATGAAATTAGTTCAGGAACAATATATAATTTAGTAAGAAAAATTAGTTCTAAAAAGTCAAAAGAAGCATATATAAAACAGAGATATATACCTGGAGATATAGTTGAATTTGATTGGGGTGAAATTAAACTAGAAATAAATGGAGTAATGAAAAATATACAGGCTGCAGTATTTACTTTTGCATATAGTAATTACAGATATGCATATTTGTATCAAAAACAAAATATGGAGAGTTTCATAGACTCACATGTGAAGTTTTTTGATCATATTGGCGGTGTAAATAAAATCATAGTATATGACAATATGAAAGTTGCAATAAAAAAGTTTGTTGGAAGGAATAAAAGAGAAATAACAGATGATTTGATGAAGTTATCAACATATTATAATTTTGATATAAGATTTTGTAATGTAAGAAAACCAAACGAAAAAGGTCATGTGGAGAAAAGTGTAAATGTTATAAAACAAAGGGTGTTTTCAATAAAATATGAATTTGATACTTTAGAAAAAGCAAATGAATTTCTTGAATTAAGACTAAGATATATAAATGAAAATATGAAAAATCCTAATACTCCTGCTGAAGAATTCAAAAAAGAAAAAGAATATCTATTTAAAAAACCACCAAAATATGAATATTCAATAATTAAGGAAGTATATGTAGATAAATATTCAACTATAACCGTAAATAATTGTAGATATTCTGTACCTGTTGAATATACAGATAAATGGTTAAAAGTAAAATTGTATCCAGAAAAAATAGTAATATATGATGAAAAACCTATTGCTATTCATAAAAGAATATATGGAATAAACAAATGGTCAATAAATATAGAACATTATATCAATACGCTAAAAAGAAAGCCTGGTGCATTACATAATAGCTTAGCAATGCATCAGGCACCACAAGAAATAAAAGACATATACAATAGGTATTTTATCACAAATCCAAGAGATTTCATAATGCTATTAGAATATATGCATAAAAATAAAATTGATTTAAATGAAATAAAAAGCGGCTTGCCCCCTGGATATTGGAGAATAAATAAGGAAAACTCATTTTTTCACACAAACAATAAAATCATTAAATTTAATAGATTTAATTTCGTCTAAGTTAGAATCAATATCTTGATTAGAAAAAAGATTAAAAACAAAATCAGGAGTAAAATAATTTAAAGAACCGTGAGGCCTTAAATTATTGTAAAAATAAATGTATGAAATATAGTAATTATAAACATCATCAATATGTTCAAATTCAATAGATTCAACAAATTCACGTTGAACACTAGAATGAAAAGATTCAATATAAGCTTGAGAATTAGGATTATTTTTGTAACCAAATTCATGAATAATATTTAATTCATCCATAAAAGCAGCAGTAATTTTAGCTTTAAATTGTGGTCCATTATCTGTCCTAATAATGAGATTATCAGGAGTAGCACCTCTAAAATTAATAGCTTTTCTTAAAGTTGAAATAAAATCTTTAGCTTTAATAGAATTACCAATATAAACACCAACAACAGCCCTATCAAAACTATCGATTATAGTAAGTATTGCGATATAACCATCATATTTAGTGGGGATAAATTTAATATCTGATTCCCAGTATTGATTAGGTCTGGTAATATCGTGATTTTTAGGTCTTCTTTTAGGATGTTTTGGATGATGACGATAATTTCTAATAAGATTTAATTCTTTTCTTAATCTATGAATCTTTTTGTGATTAATAATAATATTATACTTGTGTCTAAAAATAGCAGCTAACTTCTTAGAACCAAGAGTTTTGTAAAAGAACTCAGGATTCAAAGGGTCATCAATAGATAACAAATCAACAAGCAATTGTTTAATATAATCATCAGAAACTTTTTTACCGTCAGCAGTATAGGAATGACCTTTAAAATAAGACTTTCTGGTTCTTTTAACAACAAAAAACAACCTGGTATTATAATAAAAAGAACTGGAACTAATGTTATAACGATTGAGTAAAAAAGAAGTAGAAACACCAAAATCTCTATATTTAAAAACAATCAAAAGATTACCAATAAAAGTCACTTTTTCCAGTTGTGTTTTTTTTTCAAAAAGTTAATCTCATCTTCTTGCATTTTAATAAGCAACTCTTTTTCAATAAGAAGACGTTCATAATATTCAATTTTTTTCTTTAAAGAATTAGTATCATTGGAATTATTATCAGGTTTAACAATACCAGCAGACTCATAAATAAAAGGAGGAACCTTAGAAATATCAGAAATAATGGACTTAGGCCTTCCTTTCTTAGAATTGAAGATATTGTCATCATAACCAGAATCTTCATATTTTTTAACCCATTTATGTAAAGTATGAGGGGAAGGAATACCATTCTTACTAGCAATATCGGATAAAGACTTATCAGAATTAAGATATTCTTTAACAACTTGAAGTTTGAAATCAGGAGAATACTTATTTCTATTTTTCATACCAAACACCCCTTTCATTCCTTTAGTTTAATGATATCATTTTCTTATTTTTTCTCCAAATATTCCATGGGGTGATTACGAAAAGAATAATAGAAAAACTAAATTATACAAATATATCCTTTGCAAAAATAAAACTAATAAATGAAAATAAAATTCAAGAAATAACTATTAAACATGATGGAATTATAGAAGAATATTCACGAAAACAATTAAGTAGATTAAATGAGATGATACAATGAATAAAATTAACAAAATATATGAAGAAATAGAATTATATTCTAAAGAATTAAAATTATCAAGATTAAGAAGTCATTATAAGGAATACATAACAGAAGCAAATACAACAGAAATAAGTTATGATAAATTCTTGCATGAAATATTAAAAAAAGAATATGAAAGATTAATAGATTCAAGATTAAAAAGCAGAATAAGATTAGCCAATTTTCCACAGAAAAAATATTTAGAAGATTTAAAAATAGAATATCTACCACAAGATGCAAGAAAAAAATTAAAAATATTAAAAACATTAGACTTCATTAGAAATAATCAAAATGTTATATTATCTGGAAATCCTGGTACAGGAAAAACACATATAGCAATAGGATTAGGAACAAAAGCTATATTAGAAGGATACAAAGTATTATTTACAACAGTACCGTTATTAATAACACAATTAAAAGAATCTAGATCAAATAAAACATTAAGATCATTTCAAAATAAATTTGGTAAATATGATTTAGTAATATGTGATGAATTAGGATATATATCTTTTGATAAAGAAGGATCAGAATTATTATTTACATTATTATCTTCAAGAGCAGTAAGAAAGTCAACAATAATAACAACCAATTTATCTTTTGATAGATGGGAAGAAATATTTAATGATCCTGTATTATCAGCAGCTATGGTTGATAGATTAACTCACAGAGCATATTTAGTAAATATGAATGGGAATAGTTATAGGCTAAAGGAAACTGAAGAATTTATTAAATCTTTAGAATGATTGGAGGTAATAAGTGAGAACAGATTAAAATTAACAAAAATTTAATAAATCTTAAAAAGTAGATGTCTTCAGCATTTTATTTTTTTGGCCCATTTTTCAATTATAATTTGGAGTATTATTGGGTTGCAAAATACAAAACAAACCAAATGAAAAATGGCTAACAGATGTAAGTGAGTTTTCAATACCTGGAGAAAAAAGGAAACTATATTTAAGCCCTATAATGGATTTGTACGATAATGTAATAATAGAATACAATATATCCTATAGTAACAATAATAGATTAGTATTCAAAATGTTTGATAATGCAATAAAAAAATACCCAAACGCAAAACCAATATTTCATAGCGATAGGGGGTTTCAATACACATCAAGAGTCTTTAATGACAAATTAGAAAAATCAGGAATGACACAAAGCATGTCAAGAGTGGGAAAATGTATTGATAATGGCCCAATGGAAGGGTTCTTTGGAATAATAAAATCGGAAATGTTTTACGATAAAAAGTTTGAATCTTTAGAAGATTTAAAAGAAAAAATTGAGGAGTATATTAGATATTACAATGAAGAGCGGTTACAAAAAAGATTGGAGTGCATGACTCCTATCGAATACAGAAATCAAGCACTCCAATTTATTTAATTAATTATGTGTCTACTTTACAAGGGTCAGTTCATAAAGGAACGATTATCATATAAACATTTTTTCTTTTAAATATAATTTATCAACCGACGATAACAAACTATTATCAATGTATTCAGGATGAGTATAAAAAAACTTATTAGATATTTTCTTTATATTTTCATTAGCTTTTGATAACCACTTGAATTCAGATTTTACAAAATGTTCGCCATTAAAATATCCTTCCGCAAATCTATAATCATTATTTGCATGTGATAGATAAAGATCGAATATAACATAACCTTTATAGTTCTTCTTTTTTAGCTTTTTTTCGATTTTTTCAAGTTCATCAAAAGGATTAATATATGAAATAGATAATATCATAAATTCATATTTTTCATTTTTAATCTTTATTATTTTGAACGGTTCCATAGCATTCACCTCTATATTTTTTTATTATTTATATATATATCGTATGTATCTTTTATTAATTTAATTCCTTCTATTATAAATTCATTAACTTTATCCGAGTCAGTTATGGTTTTAGTTTGAGCAAAATTGTTTTTTGCATGAGCATATTTATGCCTTTTGTGGTAAAAATTATAGCATTTTTCTAAAGCATTTTCAATTTCGAAATTGTTAATTTTGTTTCTAGCTACATCTGTAAAACAATATTTTAAGTCCTCATTATTTTTTTCGAAAACTCCTTGAAATGAATCCTTTTTACAATTAATTCTATATTTATCACATATTATAGAACGTAAAAAAGCTTCTAAAACTCTCATTATTGGCATTAAATAGAAAGAGTAATCAAACTTATATGAAGTATTGTTTAATTCAACCTCTTTATTTTGTTTGGTAATTAAATAAGCTGTAAATAATAGGTTTTTAATTTCAATTGTAAAAAAATTAGATAAATTGTTCATTATAGTTTCAAACTCACTTTCAGTTTCTTTAATATTTGTACCAAAATATTCTTCATTAAGCTGAAGAATTTCTATATAATTTTTATATTTTGAAAGAAATTCTTGAACAATAATAAATACATCATGTGCTTTTCCTTGAATTGTTAACGTATTTGTTTTGTATAAAATTATTTTTAAATGAGTATTAAAAATATTGCTTTTGGCTTTGAAACTATCTATAGAATTTTGTGTTTCTATATTTTCGACTTCAAAATTATCACTTAATAATTTTTTTAATAATTTAAAATCCTCAATTTTAAAATTTTCAAATTTGAAATTGATATTATTGGCATATTTTTTTATTCTATCAATATTATCATATAAAGAAATATCAAATTCTATTTTATTTGTCATTTCATCAATTGCTTTTTTTGCTAATTCATCAGCTTTTGTATTTCCGGGATTATTTGTATGTGATTTAACTTTATAAAAATTAATGCTTAAATATTTCTTATATTCTTCCAATTTCATTTTATAGATTTTTGCAATATCACTTTTTGTTTTCCATTCTTCTACAGCCCATTTTTTTATTCCGTCATAATCATAATGTATATCAATTTCTATAGCATTTTTGTTTTTTGCATATTCTAAAGCTAATAAAGTTGCTATTATCTCACCGACAACATTTCTTGTGTTAATAAAATTTGCATCTTTTCCATATTTATAAAATTCTTTTTCAACTCCATTATGAATAATATAAACACCAGAACCATAAATCTTTTCTTTATCATTATAGCTGCCATCAACATATGCAATAACTTTATTTTGATTATTATTAAAGTTTGTAGATTTTATTTTTTTATTTTCCAATCCCATATATTCTTTTGCATCTTCAAGAGAAGAAAAACTTTTATATTCTGCTCCACGAAACCCATTTACTTGTTTATTAGCATCTTCCCAATTCTCATATATTCCAGTTTTTCTTCCCTTTTTTACAGCATAATATTTCTTTTTCGACATTAAACGACCTCCTTTTTGATATTGGAATATATAATATTATTACATTCAAAATATAATGCATAGAAATTTTTCAATCTTTTAGATAGTGAAAAATAATTTTTATAATTTCATCACTCATCAAATCCCCCCGTATTAGTTGAATTGCTTAATATAATTGATTAATTTTTTATACTCTTCACTTTCTCTTTCTATCTTCCACATTGTTAATGACGAGATAGTTTTCAATATGAACCCAAAATCTACGTTTTTCTTTATATTGGGAGCATAGATTGCTAATATATATTTTTTATAGGGTTCTGGAGAAAATTGAAAAGAACCAGTAAATTTTACATTGTTAATTCAAAAATTTAATTAGAATTATTCATAGTAATAAAAGTTTCTGTTCCCCATAAGGAAATTATAAATATCAAAATTATAAATATGATATTTTTCATTATTTTACCTTCTTATAATAAATTTTTCAAACTCTCAATAAATTTATCTTTTAAACTATATATTTCAGAAAGTTTCTCTATTTTTATCTTTTCTCCTTCTTTATTTCCGGATTCATCACTTTTGTTTTTTGGGAATATAATAAATTTACTATTAGATTTTAGAACTAAACGACATATCCAATTAGTTACTTTGCCATCTAATAATATCCCAAAATAGCTTTTTGTATCTTTATAACTTATTCGTTCTGGATCATCAACAAATTCTGTAAGAATTCCTTGTATCATATAAAATGCTTGTAACTCTTCTTCAGTAGTTACAATACCAGAATTTACATCATCTGAAACTTCTTCTGTATTATCTTCTTCTAGATTTTCTTCTTTTTCTTCTTTAGAATTATTTTTTAAAGCGTCTTCTAATCTATTTCTTACTAATTCATTTAATATTTGATTTAATGCCTTTTTTATAGGATCTTTAAATTTTTCTATTGCTTTTTTAGTTTTTTGACCATTATATATTTGGCTAAGAATTAATTTTACGAAATCATCGTCCGGATTATCGAATTGTCTTTTTATATAATTTTTTATAGCATTTGAATATTTTAAATTTTCTGCGGAAACCATTATTTTTTCTGAATCAAAATTATTTTTAGAAAATTTATTTAATTCAGCAATTTGAGCTTCTTTTAAATCTAAAATGTTTATTTCCAAAAATGGACGTTCATCCATTTTATTTGGTTCATCTAAATCGGTAAAGAATTTATATATTATTCCGTTTGTTAATATTGCAATTTTTGCATTTGTCACATTAAAGTATCTCATTAGTTGTGCATCATGTTTATCTAATTTTTCATTACATGCTTTAGCTTCAATTAATATTTGAGGTTCTTCATCGATTAAAATCGCATAATCTACTTTTTCACCTTTCTTATTTGCAATATCTGCTGTATATTCAGGAACAAATTCTAAAGGATTTCGTGTATCATAACCTAATAATTCAAAAAATGGCATAATAAATGCTGTTTTTGTAGCTTCCTCATTATTTTGAACTTTATCCTTTAAATCCTCAACCTTTTTAGCTAACTTTTTTAATTCTTCAAATAATTCCATACCATCCCCTCCTATTTCAAAATTAATATATCGGTCGCTTGATTAATTAAAAAAACGAGACCTCAAAGGCCTCGTTTGATTCATACTATTACTATTGAATTTAGATGTATATTTTTATTAAACATAAAAATCAGCTCCAAATATAGAAATAAAAAGTATTAAAAAATTTATTTTAAAGAAGCAGGAATATTTATTAAAGGCATAATTACTGTGGGGTGTCCTGTTTGAGAAGTTACCGAAATAATATAACTACGTATTACATTCAAAAGATTTATCAAACCATTAAATTTACAAAATCTTTCAAATTTTTCTTCGTCTTCAAATTTTGCAGAAAAATATCCTGTAGCTTCAATATAAATTGAAACTTCTTCGGTTTTATCGTTTTTCCCTACAATTTTAAAACCAACCGTTAAAGTCCCTTTTTGAGAGTCTTTTGATTTATTAGTTTTTTTAAATTCAGTCTTTTCCAGAGAAGCAACAAAATTTACTTTTTTTGAATCACTTTTTTTGTGAGTAAAATTAAATTTATTTATTTTATACTTATCAAAAAAAAAATCGCTAGACATTAATTTTTCACTCATTAAGCTGCCCTCCCGATATCATTTTTATTATCCGGGCTTTTTAAATCTAAATTAATAAAAGAAACATTAGATGTAGTTTCCTTTTTTGATATAGTTTCGTTAAAAAAATAATCAAGATTTAATTCTTCTGGTTCAAACCCAGCTTCTATTAAATCATACAACAATTCATTTTTTTCAACGTTTTTAAAATAGTTTTTAATTTCCTTCTCCATTTCCTCGAAATCCATTTCAAATGGAAGTTTATCAAATAGCATGTTCTTCCCTCCTCTTTTCACACGATTCAATTGAATCTATAGTAATTATATCTAAATCTTTAACACATATTTGAATTTGTATATTACTAAAATTTGATGGGAATTTAAAACTGTAACTTAAATAATTTTTAATAGCTTTTATCTTTTTACCTTTTTTAGCAAATTTATTTATAATGTAATCAATTACTTTTCCATCCGTTTTTTCATTACTTTTAATTTTCCCAGTTTTTATCATTTCATCTCTTACAAATTCAAAAAATCGAAACCATTTATCATATGACATATCAAATAGTTCATACCGCTTAAGTTTAAGAAAAACTTTTAAAACATATGGATTCTTATAATGATGTTTTCCATTCTCTGCCCATGTACAAGTCCAAAACCTATTATTTTCCATAAAATATATACCTTTTTGCCCAACCATTCAATTTCAGGTTCAGATGCTTTCCATTCATTATTAGTTCGTATTTTTTCGGCATTTTCTTTAGAAGTTCCATGATAGCATAATAAAACAATTTCTGAATCCCAAAATTCTAAATCACTATTCACATGTATCCATCCCCTACTATATACATATATTATACACTTTTAATATCTTTTTTGATAATAAAATTTTTAAAAATAAGGAATAATTAATTAACGTTAAATATTGTAAAAAAGGATACTTATTCCCATCTTTCATATTTTCCTACTACTTTACCAATAACAAGTACTCTATTCTAATTTCTTTTTGGAATTATTATTGGCGGATGTTTTTCATTAAGACTTATTAATGTTATAGCATTGTCGCCTTTATAATATTTTTTAACTACTCCTCCATTTCCATTGATAATAATTGCACCTATTTCTCTATTTTCTAATATAGGTTGTTATAAAACAACAACAATATCCTCATTTTTTAAACGTAACTCCATAAAATATCCTTAATATGTTTTAATTAATTATATAACAAAATATTATTTTTTTCAACATATAGTTAAACAATAAATATATCAGGGCACTATAACAAAAATTATTAAAATATACTATATAAAACAAAATCCCCCGAATTAACGGGGGATTTTCAAACCGGTATATACTCCAAACATACAATCTCATGTTGCAGGGTATAGAATGGAGGCAACGGTGGGATTTGAACCCACGAATAGCGATTTTGCAGACCGCCGCCTTAGGCCCCTTGGCTACGTTGCCTTAACCGTGTTTATTATACCATATAATATATTAAGGTATATGGAAGAAAAGATAAAATTTGTTTAAAATTATTCTTCTTTTCTATAGAACATTTGAATTCCTATTTCATCCAAATTTCTATTTTCTTCTCGTTGAAATTCTATTTTATATTCTTCAAACTTCCTTTCTTTTAATTTTTCTAATATAATCCTTTCTTTACGTGCTTCTAAATATTTTTTCCTTTTTTCCTCTTCAATTGCCATCTTTTCTCTATATATTTCTCCTAATTTTATTCTTTCTTTCTCTAAAGATTCTAAATAAGATCTCCACTGTTGTATTTCTTGAATAGATACTAAATTATTAGAAATTTGATATATAAAATTTTTATTTTCTATTTTTATTTTCTCATTGATATCAATAAGATCTTGTTCTGCTTTTATTCTCTCAGCAGTAGCTTCTAAAAATATTCTTTTTGCATCTTCTTCAAGACGTTCTTTCAAATTTTTTAATCTTTCAAGATTAAAATGAAATCTCATATACTCACCATATTATTTTAATCCTAATTTTTCAAGCTTATAATATAAATTTCTTACTGTTAATCCTAATTTTTTTGCTGCTGCTGTTTTATTACCTTGACATGTTTTTAAAGTTTCTATTATAATATATTTTTCATATTCATCCAACAATTCCTTAAGTGTTCCCTTTAATTCATTTTTTTCTATATCCATAACCTTTAAATCTGGCAAATGCATTGATGTAATAATAGTATCTGATTGACTCATATTCATTAAAACTCTATCCAAAACATTTTCTAATTCTCTTATATTTCCTGGCCAATCATAATCTTCTAAAATTTTTATAGCATCTTCTGAAAAATCATATACCACCTTTTCATGTTTTTGATTCAATATATGTAACACCTGTTTTGCCATCTTTGGTATATCTTCTTTCCTTTCTCGTAAAGCTGGAACTTCTATTGTTACAACTGACATTTTATAGTATAAATTTCTTGAAAATTTACCTATAGACATTAATTCTTTTAAATTTTCTGGAGTAGCAAAAATTATTTTTCCTGATAATGTTATTTTTTTATTTTTATAATACACTCTTCCTTCATTCAAAAGCTCTAACATTAATTCTTGAACCTTTGGACTCATTAAATGAGCGTTATCTATAAATAAAGTTCCATTTTCTGACATTGAAAGCAAGTTTTCCTTATTTTCAAATAAATTTTCCAATTGTTTCTTTTCATCCTGAAGCAATAAATTAGTCGAAATAAAGGGATAATCTCTTCTCTTACTATAATTATGAATAGCCTGAGCTAATATCTCTTTTCCAACACCAGGTTCACCATACAATAAAATATTTACATTTGTATTTGCTGCTTTTTTGGCTTGAAAAATAACATTTTTCATTATTTCAGATTCAGCCACAATATCTTCAAATGTATATTTAGCCTCGTCTTTTTTCAAAAGTCTTTTTGTTGCTTCAAGTTCTCTAAGTAATCTTTCAATTTCAGAAATGTCATGAATAACCCCTACACTTCCTTTAAATTCACCTTTTACAAATATAGGATTTACATTAATTAGTACCTCTTTTTTATTTGTGGATAATTTTGTTTTTACATTTAATATTGGCTTCTTCTCTCTTGCACATCTAATATGCATACTTTCATGACCTTCTGCAATATCATATGTTGCTAATTTTCCTATTACTTCTTTAGGAGTGAGACCTGTTACTTTGGTATACGCCTTGTTTACCATAACAATTCTTCCTTCTTCATCAGCAACAGATATAGCATCATAGGTTGAATCAATGATAGCTCTTAAAAGAGAATCTAATTCTCGCAAATTGGTAACTTCCTCAGCTAATTTTTGAATACTTGTAACATCTCTAAAAATAGCAGCTGCCCCAATTATTTCATCATTTTCATCTCTTATAGGGAATCTTGAAGTTACTATAATTTTTTTTCCAAGATTTTGAATTCTATCTAATTCCGGTATTCCAGTTTTTAATACAATATGTAATCTTGTATCTGTCACTGTATCTGTAACTTTAGTATATAGTGCTTTCTCCTTTGGAATATTTAATATCTTAGAAGCTGAATTATTCAGAAATATAATTTCCTCGCTTGAATTAATCAACATAACCGCTTCCTGGATATCATCAAGAATCCTCATAATCATTTCTTCATTATTCACTTTAATCCCCCTCTAACAATTTATGTTCTTGAATCCAGCCATTTAAATCTAATTCTATCATAGTATCAATAACCTTCTCATATTCGCTTTTTTTCAATAATCTATTTATTTCTGGATAATCTTTTGCTTTGTATACTGGAACATATTGATCCATTAGACTTATTAGTATATTTTTATCTAATTTTGCAATAAAGTTTAAAGCATTTTTTGCTTCATCTATATTATTGGGTAATACTAAAATTCTAATTATTAACCCTTTTTTCATAACATCATTTTCAAAAATATATTCTCCTCTTAATTGCTTATACATTTCTTTAACTGCTTCTTTTGCAAAATTCCAATAATCAGGTGTTTTTGAATACCTAGATGCTGCATATTCTGTAATATATCTTATGTCAGCTAAATAAATATCTACTATTCCATCAAGCAATTTCAAGGTTTCAATACTTTCATAAGAAGAAGTATTCCAAACTATTGGTATTTTAAGACCTTTTTCAACACTTAAAATTAGAGCATCAATAATAAACGGTAAATATGGAGTTGCTGTTACTAAATCTATGTTTTGAACCTTTTTTTCATTTTGTAACCACAAAAATTTATCTGCTAATTCTTCTACTGAAAACTCTTTACCAAAACCTTTTTGAGAAAAATTAAAATTTTGACAATAAACACACTTCATTACACAATTGCTAAAAAAGACTCCTCCTGCACCTGTATCTCCAACTAATGGTGGTTCTTCTCCTTTGTACAAAACAAATTCTGAAATTTTTATTTTATCTCCTACCCTACAAACTCCTAAATTCTTATGTCTATTTATTTTGCAATTTTTAGGACATAAATCACATGAATTTAATTTTTCATATAACAAATCTCTTCTTTTATGTAATTCACCATTTTCGTATAATCTTATGTAACCTGGAATATATGCCATTACAATGAAAGACCTCCATCTATCCTTATTACCTGTCCAGTAACGTAAGATGAATCATCAGAAGCCAGGAATAATACCACTTTAGCAACTTCCTCAGGTGATCCTAAACGTTTTAACAATATTCTTTGTAACGCAGCTTCTTTAAAATCTTCATTTAAATCTTTTGTCATATCTGTTTCTATAAATCCTGGAGCAACTGCATTTACTCTAATTTGTTCACCTTTCATGGTTAATTCCTTAGCCCATGTTTTTGTCATCCCTATAACTCCAGCTTTACTTGCTGAATAATTTGTTTGACCTATATTTCCATCTATTCCTACAACACTTGATATATTAATAATTGAACCTTCTTTTTGCTTCCTCATTACTTTCGCAACAGCTTTTGTAACTAAAAATACTCCTCTTAAATTTACGTTTATAACAAAATCAAAATCTTCTTCTTTCATCAATAATAATAACATATCTTTAGTAACACCAGCATTGTTAACAAGAACATCTATTCTTTTGTATTCTTTAAATATTTCTTTAACTGTATTATTTACTTCCTCGCTATTAGAAACATCAACCTTATAACCCCTGAACATTCCTTTATTTAAAGTATTTAATTCATTTTCTACATTTTTTAAAGCTTCTAAATTTCTTGCAAATCCTAAAACAATAGCTCCTTCTTCAACAAATTTTCTACTAATTTCCTTTCCGATTCCTCTATTTGCACCAGTAACTATACATACTTTATCTTTTAATTTCATACATTTCCCTCCTAATAATTTTTATATTAATAATACTATGCAACGCTTATAGTTGAACTTATAATACACGTATATTATATCATAAATTTTTATTAGCATCATCTTTTGTGATATAATTGAAATGAAGGGAAGTGACCAAATGGAGTTAGAATTTATAGAATATGCTAATGAAATAGAAAGTATTTTGGAAAGAAAACTAGAAAACTCCGAAAAAGAATTATTAAAAAAAGCATATTTTTTAGCAAAAGAAGCACATGATGGTCAAATGCGTGCTTCAGGAGAGCCTTTTTTCGAACACCCAAAAGCTGTTTCAAAAATATTAGCTAAACTGAAAATGGATATCGAAAGCATTGTAGGCGCTTTATTACATGATGTTGTTGAAGATTGTGATGTACCTATAGACAAAATAAATAAAGAATTTGGTCTTGATATAGGAAGAATAGTTGATGGTGTTACTAAAATTAGCAATTTAAAATTAAACGAAAAATTAAATAAAGTTGACATGAAGTCTTTAGAAAAAATTGAAACAATACGTAAAATGCTCCTTGCTATGTCAAATGACATTAGGGTTATTATAGTTAAACTCTCTGATAGATTACATAATATGCGAACATTACAGTATGTACCTCATAAAAAACAAATAATAAAATCTCAGGAAACTCTTAAAATATATGCTCCAATTGCACATAGATTAGGTATTCATAAAATAAAAGCTGAATTAGAAGATTTATCCTTTAAATATTTATACCCTGAAGCTTATGAGGATTTAAAAAGAAAATTAGAAGAAAAGGTTAAAAATGTTCACGATAGAATGGAAGAATATAAAAAGATAATTTCAGAACAATTAGAAAAACATAATATAAAAGCTACTCTTCAAGGTAGAACAAAACATTTGTATAGCATCTGGGAAAAAATGCTAAGAAAAAATAAAAGTTTTGATGAAATATATGATTTTATTGCTCTGAGAGTTATAACAGAATCTCCAACTGCATGTTATGCCGCAATGGGAGTTGTTCATTCTGTTTGGAGACCTGTTCCCGGAAGAATTAAGGATTACATTGCTGTTCCAAAATCAAATGGTTATAGATCTATACATACTACTGTCATTACAAACAAAGGAGAAACATTAGAAATACAGATTAGGGATTGGGAAATGCATGAAGAAAGTGAATATGGTTTAGCTGCACATTGGGCTTATAAACAAGGAGTTGATGCGAAAAAATTATACTTTGTAAAACGATTAATGGATTTACATAAAGAAATTGCACAATCTGCCTTTAATTTAAATGAAATAGAAGAAGAACTAAAAGCACATGAGGTTTTTGTTTTCACACCAAAAGGAGAGATTATTCATTTACCTTATGGAGCTACTCCAATAGATTTCGCATATGCTATACATACAAATGTTGGTAATCATTTTGCTGGAGCTAAAGTAAATGGAAAAATAGTTCCTATAAGTTATGAATTACAAAACGGAGATGTTGTTGAAATAATTGTTAATAGAAATACACCTGGTCCAAGTATAGACTGGCTAAAGTATGCAAAATCTTCCAGAACTAAACATAAAATAAAAAGATATTATAGATTAAAAAATGAAAAAAATCTTGAAGAAAAAGGGAGAGATAAACTTAGAGAAATCGCTAAAGAACTAAATATGTCTATAGATAATTTAATACATGAAATAAAAGATAATCAAACTTTCTGCGAAAAAAATAAAATAAAGAATGAAGAAGAATTATATATAAGACTTGGATTTGGTGATGTTAACCCAAAAGAAATATATAAACTTTTTGAGAAAAAAGAAGAAGAAAATAAAATTTTTGAAGAAACTTTCAAATCTCCAAAAATCACATATAAAAGAAAAGGAATCGGTGTAATAGTGGATGGTCAGGAAGGTATTGACGTTTATTTTGCAAAATGTTGTAACCCTGTTTTGGGTGATGATATTATTGGTATTGTTAGCCGAAGAGGTATCGGAATTCACAGAAAAAATTGTATGAATATTAAAGAAGTTCCTATATCAAGAATTGTCAAAGTCTCATGGGTAACTGAAGATATCGAAAACTCTAAATTTGTTACGCATTTACTCATTGAAATGGAAAATAAATCTGTTTTAGATGAAATAAGAAAAAAAATAAAAATGGAAAAAGCTAATATTGAAATGTATGAAACTTCGCGAAAAATTGATAGAATTGATTTAAAAATGCGATTATCCGTAAGAGATGTTCAACATTTAATGAGAGTATTATCTTCAATAAAAAACATAAAAGGAGTTTATAGTGTAAGGAGGAGTTAAGATTGAGAGCAGTCGTACAAAGAGTTAAAAAAGCGCATGTTGATATCGAGGGAAAAACTGTAGGAAAAATAAATAAAGGCATTTTAGTCTTATTAGGGGTAGGACACAATGATAGCGAGAAAGATATTGAATGGTTAGCAGAGAAGATACTTAATTTAAGAATTTTTGAAGATGAAAATGATAAAATGAATTTATCTTTATTAGATATTAAAGGTGAAATATTGGTTGTTTCTCAATTCACACTATATGGTGATTGTAGAAAAGGAAGAAGACCTTCTTATTCAAATGCCGCAAAACCCGATAAAGGTAAAGAGTATTATGAAAAATTTATAAATTTTATTGAAGAAAAATATAAAATTAACGTAGAAAAAGGTGTTTTTCAGGCAGAAATGGAAGTCAGTTTAATCAATGATGGTCCAGTTACTTTATTACTAGATTCAGAAAAAACTTTTTAAAAAATTTGGAGGTGTTAATATGAAAGAAGTAGAAGTAACAGTATTTGTATATTCAGAACATCCATTTGATGCTCATATCAGTGCAGAAGGTGCAAAATATGGAATTACTCCACAAAACATCCATAAACTCTATAGAGGGGAAGAAAAACCTGCAAAAGGGGTAGTTATAAAATTTAAAATGCCTGACGGCACAAAAAAATATGTAAGAGCTGAATAGAGGGGTAAATATATGAGAAATTTATATTTAATAGATGGTAGTGGAGTTGCTTATAGAGCTTTTTTTGCTCTTGATCAAAATCTTAAAACCACATCCGGTATTCCTACAAATGCCATTTATGGTGTTACTAAAATGATTTTAAAAATATTAGAAAAATACGTTTTGAAAGATGAAGATGCAATAATTTTTGTAATGGATAAAAAGACAGTCACTTATAGACATAAATTATTAGAAAGCTATAAAGCAAACAGACCTGAAACTCCAAAAATATTTAAGGATCAAATACCCTATATTTTGGAAATAGTAAATGCATTGGGTATAAAAACAATAGCAGAAGAAGGCGTTGAAGCAGATGATGTTATTGCTACTTTAGCTTTAAAAGGTGAAAATAATTTTAATCAAGTATATATATTATCTTCTGATAAAGATTTAATGCAATTGGTAAATGATAATATTAAAATGCTTAGAATTGGCAGAGGGATAACTGATATTATAGAATATGATATAAAAAAAGTTTATGAAAAATATGGATTTGGTCCTGAAAAAATACAAGATTTTTTAGCTTTAACTGGAGACACTGCAGATAATATACCAGGAGTAAAGGGCATAGGTGAAAAAACTGCTACAAAACTAATAAAAGAATATGGATCTTTAGAGGAAATATATAAAAATATTAGGAACACTACAAAATCTATTCAGAACAAATTGGAGAATGGAAAAGAAATGGCATTTTTAAGCAAAAAATTAGTTCAACTCGTTACAGATGTTCCTTTAGAAATAAATTGGGAAGATTATATATATAGAGGATTTAACGAGAATTTGGAAAAATTATTAAATGAATTTGAATTTAGATCCATATTAAAAGAATTAGGATTAAAAGAAGAGAAGAAATTTGTTAGAGTTGAAAATTTGCCTGAAATAGATGATTTATCTGGAAAGGGTAATTATGAATTATTATATGAAAAAGATTTACCAGAATTTTTCGAAAAATTGGAAAATCAAAATATTATATCATTTGATTTAGAAACCACATCTATAGACCCATATCAAGCTGAAATTTTGGGTATAGCTATAGCTTTTGAACCTAAAAAAGGATATTATATTGATATATCCAAAGAATCTTACGATAAAAAAATAAAAATATTATCTGAATTATGGAATATATTAAAAAATAAGGATTTAATAGGCCAAAATCTAAAATATGATTTGTCTGTTATGAAAATACACGGTTTTGATTTTAAAGTTCCATATTTTGATACAATGATAGCTGCTTATTTAGTTTCTCCAGATTCACGAAGATTTAATATGGATGATCTTGCAAAAAAATACTTAAATTATGAAACCATAAAATATGATGAAATTGTAAACAATACTCTTTTTGCAAATACATTAAAAGATATTGACCCAAATAAAGTTGCTGAATATTCAGGAGAAGATGCTGATATTACATTAAGACTCTTTCATGTTTTAAGACCTAAAATCTATGAATTTGAATTAGAAAAAGTTATGTTTGATATAGAAAATCCATTAATTCCAGTTTTAGCAAAAATGGAATTAAATGGAGTATTTTTCGATATACCATATTTAAAACAATTAGAGAAAGAATATACTAAAATTTCAAATAATATATTACAAGAAATAAGAGAAATAGCTGGATATGATATTAATCCAAATTCCCCAAAACAAATTAGAGAACTTTTATTTGAGAAATTAAGTCTTACACCTAAAAGAAAAACTAAAGGCGGACAATTTTCAACAAACGCTCAAGTACTAGAAGAAATGAAAAATGATCATCCTATTATACAAAAAATTTTAGATTATAGAAAATATCAAAAACTTTTATCCACGTATATTCAATCAATTCCTAAATTAGTTAATAAAAAAACAAAGAGGGTTCATACTTCTTTTAATCAAACTGGTGCCGCAACTGGTAGATTAAGTAGTAGTGATCCTAATCTTCAAAATTTACCTATTAGAGAAACTGAAGGAGAAAAGATAAGAAATGCTGTAAAAGCCGAAAAAGATGGTTATGTCCTTTTAAGTGCTGATTATTCACAAATAGAATTAAGAGTATTAGCTCATATGAGTAAAGATCCTGTATTAATAGAATCATTTAAAAATGACTTAGACATACATACTATAACAGCTTCAAAATTATTTGATGTTCCAGAAAATCAAGTAGATCATAAAATGAGGCAAATTGGAAAAATGATTAATTTTTCTATAATTTATGGTGTTTCTTCCTATGGTCTTTCAGAAAGAACTGGTGTTTCTATTAATGATGCTGGTATTTTTATAAAAAAATATTTCGAATTATATAAAAAAGTGGAAGAATATCAACAACAAATTTTATCAGATTTAGCAAAAAATGGCTATGTTGAAACTATTTTTGGAAGAAAAAGATTTTTAAACAGCTTAAGATTAAATAAAAATGACTTAAAACGAATAGCAATAAACACTCCTATTCAAGGAACTGCATCTGATATAATGAAAATAGCGATGATAAAATTAAATGAAAGATTACCAGAATATGCAAAAATGATACTTCAGGTGCATGACGAAATAGTTATAGAGTTGCCAAAAGACAAGGTTGATGAAGTTTCAAAAATTGTTAAAGATACAATGGAAAATGCTGTATCACTTGATGTTCCACTAAAAGTAGATATAAATGTATCAGAAAGGTGGACAAAGTGAGGCGATAAAAATGAAAAAACTATTTGTATTTTTGATAATGTTATTGGTTAGTATAATTTCTTTAGGTTATACGAGTATTAATTTTAGTTTTATTTTCACATTTGGAAGTACGAATACGACATATAGTCAATATGTTAAATTACGTTATATTAATGACTCTTCTATCTCAACAATAACTTTTTTCTTTAAAACATATCCTCAAAATATAAAAATAAACAGTGAAGAATTTGTTGTTTATTCAAAAAATCAGAAATTTGTTACTGGTTCTGGAAAAATATTTATAGAATATAAAAACAATAAATATGAATTTTTATTAGAAAATGAAGAAATAAATCTTGGTTTGGATCAAGACGTTATTCCAAATATTAAGATAATTTCTTATACAAAAAAAGTATCACCAAATAATGACTGGTACAATGATTCTTTAAAAATTCTTTTATATTCAAATACATATGGTTATATAAAATTTAATAATCTAAATGTTGAAAAACAAATACGACCTGGGAAAAATGAGTTATATTTTCCTATAGATTATCCTGATGGATATTATAAAGATAAATTAACTGTATATAATGAAAAAGGAAGTTTTTCTAAAGAAATTGATTTTGAAGTTGATCGAAGCAAAAAAACTGCAACTAAATATATTTTATTATCTTTATTAGGTTTATTTATAGGTTTCATAGGATATACAATATTAAACAAATAGGGTCATAAAGACCCTATTTGTTTAATATATCTGAAAAATATGAAGAATCTTTCTCCATAAATTGAAACAAATAGAACTGTACAGCTCTATTTGTTTGATTTTAAAAATTCTTCTACTTCTTCTCTAGTAGGAATTGACGATTGGGCACCTTTTCTCGTTATAGTTATTCCTGCTGCTGCAGATGCAAATCGAATTGCCTCTTTAATATTTTTGCCCTCTTCCAACGCTACAGCTAAAGCGCCATTAAAAACATCACCTGCTGCTGTTGTATCAATTACTTTATCAATTTTAAATACAGGAATTTTTAAAATTGAGTTTCTATTATAAAGTATTATTTCTTTTTCGCCTTGCTTTAATATTATATTTTTTATACCAAAATTAAAAAATCTTCTTAATATTTCCTTTAAATTTTCATCTGGATTTAAATTAAAGAATTTATTTGATAAGTATTTAAATTCTTCCTCATTTGGCGTAAAATAATCAACATATTTAAAAATTTCTTTTTCTATATTTTGAGCAGGAGCAGGATCAAAAATTATTACTTTTTTCTTGGATTTTAAGGTTTTTGCAATATGCAAAGAAGTTTCAAATGGAATTTCATTTTGTAATAAAAAATATTTATACTCCTTTAATATTTCAAGCTTTCTTTCTACTATTTCAGGTGTAATAAAACCATTTGCTCCCTCATAAATTATTATCCTATTACTACCGTCTTTCGTTACTTCAATATATGCTCTTCCTGTAGGCAAATCAGTATAAATATAACCTTTAATATTTAATTTATCAAAGTTACTCGCTAATTTTTTTCCAAAATCATCATTTCCTAATGCTGTAAAAAAATACACATCTTCTTTTGACAATTTTGCTGCCGTTACTGCTTGATTTGCTCCTTTTCCCCCTGGAAAATATTCAAGAGAAATAGCTTTTTGCGTTTCACCAGGATTTGTAAATTTTTCTACTGTTAAAACAATGTCCATATTTGAACTACCCACTACACCTATCATTTTTTGACCCCCTAATCATTTTATATATTTAATCAATTTTTGATATAGCATATCTAAATAAATAGTTGAATATAGAATAGAACCTCTAATAGTTATTAAATCCCAATCGGAAAAGTACGTTTCTTCACCGGTTGGATTATTAAAAGGATTTGCACCATATAAATAATACCAAGAAATCATACTAAAATTATATGGTTCAAATTTATTGTTTCCTATATCATTATAATTTTTTGAAATATATAAATAATCTGAATCTATCAATGTATGGGTAAGCCCAAAAGATACAGAATCTATATATTCAATATTTTCATCATCTGTTTTTATTTCAGCTTTAAAGGAAGCAGGAAAAAATTTAGATTCCTGATACATTATAGATAATAACAATTCAACAGGAATATGATTTAAACTAATTTTCTCTGGATATAATTCTGAATTTGTATAATTTATTCTATTTAATTCTGCATTTGAATGAGTATATGTATAAGCCATGTCAACTAAAAATTTTGCATATATTTTTATACTTGATAAAAAATCTTCTCCAAAATATTTATCATACCATTTTTTAAAAATATAATTATTATTATAATCTCTATAAATTAAATTATATACTCTATTTATTAACTCATCCTCATTCATAAAATTATTTTTGATTTTAGGATTTAAATAACTAAAATCTCTATCCTTTCTTAAAGGATTTACTGGAATATATTCATTAAATGCATCTATGAAAAAATTATCATCTGAATTATTATTGTACTCCCCATTATCTTTAAATTTATTTATAATGCTTTTAATATACTCCTTAATTCTTTCATCATCATTTGGAATAGTTTTTAACTCTATAGTTTTTGTAGGCATTACATCTGTAATTCCAATAAAATATTTATAATTATTTAAAATTCTATCATCATAATCAGTAGTGCTTGCTAAATTTTTTAATTCATCAAATTTATAATTCCCACCTTTATTATATCCAGTAGCAATTAATCTTATTAACAATTCTTTTTGATCTTGGGTTAAATCAGAAAAATTGGTATCTTCTGCTTTAGGAATTATTTTAATACATGATGAAAACACAAAAATTAATGATATAATAAATAATAATATTTTTTTCATATTATCAACTCCTCATGTTTATTATAACATAAATATGTATATCCAAGCATACTCAATTATACTTACGGATACTTATAATAAAAAGGAATAATCATGAAATTTTCTTCATACTGGCTATTTTTTCAAAAATTTTTCATTTTGAGAAATTAAAAACAACATGTATAATAAACATTGTCAAGTTCAAATAATTAAAAGGAGGAGATTAATATGCCTATTAATTTAAAAGGAAGAAGTTTATTGTCTTTAAAGGATTACACACCAGAAGAAATAAAATATTTATTAGATTTAGCTTTTGATTTAAAATCTAAAAAAAGAGCAGGAATCAGAACAGAAACTTTAAAAGGAAAAAATATAGTTTTAATTTTCGATAAAACTTCTACAAGAACAAGAACTGCTTTTGAAGTTGCTGCATTAGATGAAGGTGCACACGTTACTTTCTTAACTAATAGTCAAATGGGTAAAAAAGAATCTATTGAGGATACAGCTAAGGTATTAGGAAGAATGTATGACGGAATTGAATACAGAGGATTTAAACAAAAAGTTGTTGAAGATTTATCAAAATATTCAGGTGTTCCTGTATGGAATGGATTAACTGATGAAGCACACCCAACACAAGGTTTAGCTGATGTTATGACAATGATGGAATATGTACATAAACCTTTAAATCAAATGAAAGTGGTATTTATTGGAGATACAAGAAATAACGTAGCTAATACATTAATGAGAATTTCTGCAAAATTAGGCATGCATTATGTTGCTGTTGGACCTGAATCATTAAAACCTTCAGATGAAATGATGAATGAAGCTTTAGAAACAGCAAAAGAAACAGGAGCAATAATTGAATATACATCTGATTTAGATGGTGTGAAAAATGCAGATGTTATTTATACGGATGTATGGGTATCAATGGGTGAAGAAGATAAAATGCCTGAAAGAGTTGAATTGTTAACACCTTATAGAGTAGATATGGATTTAATTAAAAGAACAGAAAATCCAAATGTTATTTTCTTACATTGTCTCCCTTCATTCCATGATTTTGAAACTGTAGTTGCAAAAGAAGCAAAAGAAAGAGGATTAGACATTAGAGAAGTAACTGATGAAGTATTTAGAAGCAGACATTCAAAAGTATTCGATCAAGCAGAAAATAGAATGCATACAATAAAAGCTATTATGGTAGCTACCTTATAAAATACGACAGGGGGGAACGAAATGAAAAAATTAGCAGTCGTCGCTATAGGCGGAAATGCAATGAATAGACCTGGAGAAAAACCTACAGCAGAAAACATGTTTAAAAACATTAGAGTTACTGCTTCATATCTAGCTGATATGATAGAAATGGATTATGACATTATTATTACACATGGAAATGGTCCTCAAGTTGGTAACTTGTTATTACAGCAGGATATTGCTAAAAATACTATACCTCCATTTCCAATGGATGTATTAGGAGCAATGACTCAAGGATATTTAGGTTATATGATTGTTCAAGAATTAAAAAATGTTCTAAAAGAAAGAAAAATCGAAAGAGATGTTGCTGCAGTAGTTACACAAATAGTTGTTGATAAAAATGATCCTGGATTCCAAAATCCAACAAAACCAGTGGGTCCTTTCTACAATGAAGAAGATGCTAAAAAAATGATGGAAGAAAAAGGTTGGATTTTTAAAGAAGATGCTGGTAGAGGTTGGAGAAGAGTTGTTCCTTCACCAATACCTTTAGATGCAATAGAAAAAAATACAATAAAAGATTTAATTGAAAATGATGTTATTGTTGTAGCTGGTGGCGGAGGCGGAATACCAGTTATAATAGATGAAAACGGTGATGTTAAAGGTGTTGAAGCCGTTATAGATAAAGATAGAGCTTCTGCGTTGTTAGCAAAAATTTTAAATGCTGATGAATTTATCATTTTGACTGCAGTAGAAAAAGTTTATCTTAATTTTAACAAACCTAACCAAAAGGCTTTAGATACTATTACAATTGCCGAAGCAGAAAAGTACATTGAAGAAGGTCATTTTGCAAAAGGTAGTATGTTGCCTAAAATAGAATCTTGTATCTCATTTGTAAAAGATTCAGGTAAACCAGCTTTAATTACTGATATGGAAAAATTAAAAGATGCTTTAGAAGGTAAAACAGGAACAAAAATCATACCATAATAAAATTTAAAACAAACCATTGTCTGGATTGTGAATCTCTCCCTCTCCCCACAATCCAGACCTTTTTATTTGGAGGTGAAATTATTTATATATTTTTAGATTATGACGGTACTTTAATAAAAAATCCAGAAGAAGAATTCCAAAAATATTATTTTACATCATTTTTGGAATATTCTAAAATTCAGGATAAAAACGTTATCAATACTATTTTAGAAGCAACATCTGAACTTATAAAAAAGAATGATGAAGATACAGATAATCTAGATTATTATCTCAAAATAATGGCAGAAAAAAGTGGAAAAGAAGAAGAATATTGGTATGATTTATTTATAAATTTTTATAAAAATGAATTTCCAAAATTAAATAAAATTATAAAGCCAAATGATGAGTTATTAGAATTCATTAAGAAATCTAAACACCAACTAATTTTTGCTTCTAATCCTGTATTTCCAAAAATCGCTGTAGAAAAAAGACTTAATTTCATAGATATGACTTTTAATGATTTTGAATATGTTTCATATATGGAGAACTCTCATTATTGTAAGCCTAATCCAAAATTTTTTATTGAAATTATAAATAAATTGAAAATTGATCCAAAAGATTGTATTATGATAGGAGATACTGTTTTTGATGAAGCAAGCACAAAAGCGGGAATTAAATTTATTCATGTAAATGAAAAAGATAAGTGGAAAGATATCTTATAAAAAACAAAAAAGAGAAGCAAATCGCTTCTCTTTTTTGTTTTATGGTGGCGGCGAAGAGACTCGAACTCTTGACACTGCGGGTATGAACCGCATGCTCTAGCCAACTGAGCTACGCCGCCATAAAAAAAATGGTAGCGGGGGCAGGATTTGAACCTACGACCTTCGGGTTATGAGCCCGACGAGCTACCAGACTGCTCCACCCCGCACCGCGTAGTAGAGAAAATAAAAATGGTGCCGAGGGTGGGACTTGAACCCACACGAGTGTCTCCACCCAACGGATTTTAAGTCCGCAGCGTCTGCCAATTCCGCCACCTCGGCAACCTTCTTTGGTTATTTCAACCGTGATTATTTTATCATTTTTTATCTTTTTTGTCAATACCTTTTTAGTTACAAATTCCTTATGAATTTATTGGTATTTTCTAAATATTATAACCATCATTATATAGTATAAAAATTTATATAAAGAAATTAAAAATAGGAATAAGTAAAAAAGAGCAGTCAAAAGACTGCTCTTTTTTACTGGTGGCGGCGAAGAGACTCGAACTCTTGACACTGCGGGTATGAACCGCATGCTCTAGCCAACTGAGCTACGCCGCCATAAAAAAAATGGTAGCGGGGGCAGGATTTGAACCTACGACCTTCGGGTTATGAGCCCGACGAGCTACCAGACTGCTCCACCCCGCACCGCGTAGTAGAGAAAATAAAAATGGTGCCGAGGGTGGGACTTGAACCCACACGAGTGTCTCCACCCAACGGATTTTAAGTCCGCAGCGTCTGCCAATTCCGCCACCTCGGCAACCTTCTTCGGTTATTTCAACCGTGATTATTTTATCATTTTTTATCTTTTTTGTCAATACCTTTTTAGTTACAAGTTTCTAAATTTATCTTGTTTAAAGTTAATAATAAATTCTTTTGGTGTTGAATCAAAAATAATTTTTCCTTCTTTTAATACAATAATTCTATTACATATATCAAGGTATCTAAAAAGATTTCTTGTAGCAAATATTAATACTCTATTTTGGTTTATATCGCTTATAACATCTTTTATTTTTTTTAACAAAACATCATCAATATGATCCAAAATAGAATCAAACATAAAAATATTAGGATTTCTTGCTAAAGATATAAAAATTAACAACGACAATTTATCCGCACTTGACCAATTAGACAAATCATTATAATATTTTAAGCTTTTTAAATCTACAAATTTATTCATCAAATCTAACTTTTTTAATAAAGATATGTGATCATAAGATAATGCATGTGGACTTATACCTAATGATACTTTTAATAATTCCTTTAACGAAATAAAATTTAAATTTTGCAAATATTGTGGTTCTGTATAAGTAATATTGCTTCTTAAATATTTTTTTTCCTGTTCCCTAACATCTTTTCCTCTATATTTTATATCTCCTTTTCCATATACATTACTAAACAATTCTTCATTTAAATGCACAAATGCCCTTAGAAGGGCAGATTTTCCTGAATTCCTTTCACCATATATCAAAACCGACTCATTATTATATAATCTCAAATTAATGGATTTTAATACTACTATATTATTCATATATAATGAAAAATCTTTTACCTCAATTATTGGCTTATCTTCTTCATAAATCATATATTTCACCCATTATTTTTTAATTCTTCTTTTTTACTTTTTGCATTTACGTTTTGAATGGAATTGAAGAAACGTTTTTTAGTAAAATCCTTTAATTCTTCTTCATCCTCAATTTTTTTTATTTCTTTTAAAAAATCATACTGGGATAATGTATTTATTTTAGCATTTTTATATTCCATCAAAACACCTCCTTAATAAATAATAATACAAAAATATATACATGATTTTGAAAAAATATTTATTTTACCAACACACTTTGTAAATTTTTTATGATTTTAGTCTTTATTAAATTTTTTTCAAAAAAGAAATTTGAATATAATTTCATCTATATGAATAAAAAATAAATATTCAATTAGTTTTTCTTTATTGATATAAAAAATAACATATCAAAAAATATTATATTTAAAAAGTAAAATATTTTTCATCTCAATATTCAAAATAGTAGTTGACAAAAAATAAAAGTTATTGTATAATATCTAAGGCTTGCCGAGGTGGTGGAATCGGCAGACACGCATGGTTGAGGGCCATGTGGGAATTTATCCCGTGCGGGTTCAAGTCCCGCCCTCGGCACCATAATGAAAAAAGGAACCGTAGCGGTTCCTTTTTTTTATATCTTGATTTATGCTTTTTTATATTTATGATTGAGTAATACTACTATTCCGCCTACTAGCAAAACATAATAATAAGTTGTTAATCTCCATAATATAAGTGATGAACTTATTCTCTCAGGAGATAATATATCCGAAAATAATAAATAAAAAATACTTTCAGCACCTCCCGAAGTACCTGGCGTAGGAACAATTGATGAAGTTACCTGAGTGATTAACGACTTAAATACTATTTTCAATGATATATTCTTACCAAAACCTTTTAGAATTATTGGTAATACTAAAAATGAACATGAAAACTGAATTACACTTAAAACAAATATAAAAATCATTTTAAATATCTTTCTTGATTCCATTCTAAATACATCAATGAATGTTTTTACTTTAAATATTATTTCATCTATATGCTTTTCTGGATTTTTTAATAATCCTATCTTTTTCAAAAACTTTACAAAAAACAACGTCGTATTTATAGCAGCTTTTTGATTAATCACATAAAATAATATTAAAAAAATGGCTAGTGAATTCAACAATATTCCTAATGTGATCCCTATGGTTACAGTATATGAAAAATGATAAATAGAATATATTACCGCTATCAAACCCAACAATGCCATATTTATTTGAAAAATGAATGTTTTAAAAAGTATCATTGCTGTAGCTTGCCCTGGATCAATTCCATATTTAGATATATATAATATTTGGAATGGTTGACCACCAGTGTAAAATGGAGTTAAATAGCTATAAAATTGTCCAATAAGGGTAAATTTTAAAGAATGTTTAAATAACATATTATTTAATAATAATTTTATTATTAAGCTCTCAATAATCCATTTTATAGTTATTATAAACAGACCTAAAAATAAAAATAAATAATTGTATCCTAAAAAAGATTGGATACTACTTGTAAATCCTTTTATCCCTGAAATTAGAATAAAAACTGTAAGTGTTGCTATAAATGCAAATAAAAAACTGAATATATATTTTTTTTTCATGTTAGTATTTTAACTCAAAACCTTTTGTTTTTAATTTATTACTAATCTCTTCTCTTGTGACTTTTTCATCATCATAAGTCAATTCTACTGCTCCAAATGCCTTTTCGATTTTAAATTTGATTATTCCATCAATACTTTTTAAAACTTCTTCGATAACCTCTGCATCTTTTTCTGTTTTATATCCTTTAATCATATACATGTTAAATGTCTCTGCCATTTCATTCACCCCTTTTTATATTTTTTAAAATATCTCCAACATTTATTTTTCTTCCATTATATGCATCAAAAATATTTATAGCTTTTTTGCCAGGAAATTGTATTTTTTTGATTTTAACAGTTCCATTTCCTGTAGCAATCACAGCACCATCTTTATCAATTTTTAAGATTTTTCCAGGAAAATCATTATGCATGCTATCCAAAGATGCATGAAACAATTTAACTATTTGTCCATTAATTTCTGATTTAGCTCCAGGAATAGGATCATAAGCTCTAATCTTGTTAAATACTTTTTCATTAGTATCATACCAATTAATATATGTGTCTTCAATACTAATTTTAGCTGCATAAGTTGCTTCATTATCATTTTGGTAAATTAACTTTTCAGTATATTTTTCAAAATTGCTTAAAAATTCTACTAAAGATTCGCTTCCAATTTCTGCTAATCTATTATACAAACTTTCAAAATTATCTTCTAAATAAATTGGTGTTTCCTTAACATATGCAATAGGTCCTGCATCTAACTCTTCGACAATTTTAAAAATAGAGATGCCTGTTTTGGTTTCTCCATTTTCAATTGCTCTTTGTATAGGAGCAGCTCCTCTATATTTTGGTAATAAAGATGCATGAACATTCCAACACCCATATTTAGGTAAATTAATTACTTTTGCTTTTAGAATTTTACCATAGGCTACAGTAATTATTATATCAGGATTTAAACTTTCTAATGTTTCGAATCCTGATTTTAAATTTACACTTTTGGGTTGAAAAATAGGAATATTATGTTCACTAGCCACTATTTTAACTGGCGTTGGAAGAACTTTTTTCCCTCTTCCTTTAGGTTTATCAGGTTGAGAAAAGGCTCCAACAATATTAAAACCTTTTTCAATTAATTTTCTCAAATGAATAGCCGCAAAATCCGGTGTCCCCATAAACACTATTTTCATTTTATTTCAACTTCCCCTAATTCTTTGGCTATTCTTTTTCCCTCTTTCATTAATTCTTTAATTTTACCTTTCACCTTAGCTTTAGAAGCTGTGCTCACTTTATCAATAAATAATATACCCTCAAGATGATCATATTCATGTTGAAAAATTCTAGCAGTATATTCATGTAATTCTTCTTCTATTATTTCACCATTTTCATTTGTATATTTAACTTTTACTCCCTCAGGCCTTTTTACGTTTAAAAATATACCAGGAATGCTTAAACACCCTTCTTCAAAAGTACTCTCTTCACCTAAAAATTCTATTATCTCTGGGTTAATAACTTTCCTTAATTGTTTTCCATCATCCATTATAAAAAATCTTTTACTTATCCCAACTTGCGGAGCTGCCAATCCAACCCCATCTTCTCTATACATCATATTTGTCATAATCTCTAATAATTCTAAAAAGCTTTCATCTATTTTTTCAATTTTAGTGGCTTTTTTTCGTAAAACTGGATCTCCAATCAATCTAACCTTTAAATCCATTTTTATCCTCCTTAATTTTTTTTAATTTTTTCATATATTCAAAATCTGTTAAAAATGATTTTATTGGTGTTATCGATACATAATTTTCTTTTAAAACAAAATAGTCTGAATCTTCTTCATTATCATCTTCAATTATTTCACCTAACATCCAATAATATGTATTCCCATAAGGATCTTTTCTAGGTTCAAAATAATCTTTATATCTCCTTTTACTTTGCCTGGTAATCTTAAAACCTTTTATTTCCGAATATTCAACATTAGGAACATTTATATTCAAAGCACTAAAATCTGGCATAGCAATAAAATCTGGATTTTCTAAAAAATCCGAAATAAATTTTGCTGCTGTTTCATAATTTGGATTTTGATAATTTGCTGAAGATATTGCTATTGCCGGATAACCATTCAAGGATCCTTCTAAAGCACCAGAAACAGTTCCAGAATATAACAAATCAGTCCCTAAATTTGGCCCTTTATTTATACCACTTATTATAATATCAAATTCAATATTATTATATATAGCCTCTAATCCTAATTTTACACAATCCGCCGGAGTTCCATTAACCGCATAGCCTAAAAATTCATTATTTAAAAATATTTTTTTTGCCCATAATGGATTTCTAATAGTAATCGCATGACCTGTAGCACTTCTTTCAATATCTGGCGCCACAATATAAACATTATGTTTTTTTTCCAGCTCTTTTTTTAAAATAAAAATTCCTGGTGCCATAATCCCATCATCATTTGTAACAAGAATATTCACAATATCACCTCAAGTTTACAATTTGTGAAAAATTTAATTGATTTTATCCTATTTTATTATATTATACCATTCAAAGTTTAAAAAAGAGGATTAGTTGCTTTAAACTTTGAAGAAATATGTTCAGATAAAATTAATGCCATAAATTTAATTAAAACTGTTATTTATCTGTCTTGAAATTTAAAAAAAAATATGATAATATCCTTGTGCGTTTTTTTGAGGTTTATGATATAATAATTATAGTAATTGAATTTTTTAGGAGGTGCTTTTGTGAAAAAGATTGTAGTAATGACTGTATTCTTTCTCATAGCTTTAAGTATATTTTCACTTAATATGGCTAATATAAAAACAGATTATGTTAAGTATATCAATGAATATACAAGCCATTCAGAAAATTTTAAATGGTTTTTTGACGAATTAAAAAACATGGGATTGTACAAATTTTATAAAACTCAAATGGTAGGAAGTGCTGAATATACCGATAGACCTTCTTATATTCCAAAACATCTTTCCTCAATAGCTGAAGAACATCGTTTTAATTCTTTAGAAGAAGAAATTGCATTTGCTGGTTTTCTTGCTTATGTTCAAAGTGATTTAGCAGGGAAAAACTTAACCGAAGAAACCGTTAGGTCCTTACCTGCCTTTTATCTGGCATTAGAAGAATACTCATCTTATTTACAAGACACAGGATTCCTTTATATTAAAAATGCTATTGCATATTCTTTGGGATTGGTAAAAGATTCTCCTAATAAATCATTAACTAAAACAAAAATGAAAAATAGACGTGCTAAATTGGAATCTCCAGAATATTACATATACGAAGGAGAACCTGATGAATTTTTTGATAATATCATTTCAAAAAATAAAGATACTTTAGAAGATGGAATAAAAGAAATTTCTAAAATGCGTGTAACAGGTGAAGATTTAGAAATTGAAATAGATGATTTAGCATCTAAAGTTTTATCATTTGTACCAGGTACCATAAAAAATGATACTCAAAAAATAATAAACATTTTTTTAAGCAATGCTGAAGTTAAAAAAAGTAAAGAATGGATTAGATTTATTGTGTATTTGGCTTTGATTTTGGTAATTTTCTTTTTAAAGAAAAAAGATTTGTATAAATGGTTATTCTTTGGTATCGTAATTAGTGAATCTATTTATATATTAAATTATTATAATTTCTCAAAAGATATGATTACATCATTTATCTATGGTGCATTCTTACTTCTAGCTTTTGCACTTATATTAATTACTATGTTCTTTAAAGCATTTGGAAGAAATATATCTTTAGCAAAAAGAATAGTAAATATTTCCCTAATTGTAATAATATTAATATTGATGAATATACCTCTTTTTAATAATATTAGAGAAATAAGAATGGAAAATAATCCTGATTTTCATGATTCAATAATGCAAAAAACATTACTTAATGATGTTTTATTATATCCATATTCTTTTGTGCATAAAGATGTTGCTTATATTGATTCACAATTATCAGCAGAATATTCAGATATAAAGTATATATACAATTCTGCTCTAAAAAAATTTTTAGTTGATTCTGGAAAAAATAAAATTTTAGATTATTTAAATTATGAAGATGGAAAAGTTAGAATCGACTTATTAAAAGAAGGTTTATATCTTGAGAATTACGGAGTTTATAATAAATTAACTGATAACTTGAGGAAGGTTTTAGAAGAATTTGAGAAGAATTCTCAAAAAAGAGTGAAAAACATAGAGAATGGCTTAAAAACTTATAACACTCATACTGCAAATATTTTAAAATATTCCGATGATAAATTTAAAACATTATTCCAAGCAAATTTAGAAACAAAATTAATAAAATCAAGTATTTTGACCAATTATAAACCAAATTTACTCTCAGTTTTTTCATCTAAAATAAATGAATCTATAAATATAAAACCACTTGTTTCGGATTGGGGAACGAAAATTTTATTATTGTTAGTTTTAGGATTTTTATATTTCTATCTAAACGAAAAACTTTTATTTAAATTAACAGGATTAGCAATAATGACAATAGCATCTTTATTAGCATTTGTAAAACCTCATACAATTCACATATTATCAGAATTTAAATATCCTGTTTTAAATGCTCAAACATTTAGTATAAATATATTCTTTGGTTTATTAATGTTATTATTTACCGCTTTAAGCGGATTACAAATTATCAAATTCTATAAAGGGAGGTAAGGTTATGAAGAAAGCTGTACTTTTAGTTTTATTGATGGCATTAGTAGTTTCTTCATTTGCATTCAAGGTTATTATGGTATCTGACGTAGGGGGTTTAGGTGACAAATCATTTAACGATGGAACATGGGCAGGAATTTTAAAAGCAAAAGATAAATATGGTATTGATGTTCAGGTTATTCAATCAAAAGAACAAAGTGACTATGTTGACAATTTATCTAACGCTGCAAAAGAAGCCGACGTTGTTATTGCTGTTGGATTCATGATGAGTAATGCTTTATTTGACGTTGCACCACAATATCCAGCAACAAAATTTATTGGTATTGATATTGCTCCTCCAGAAGGCGGAAAAGTTCCTAAAAATGTTCAATTATATTTATTTAAAGAACAAGAATCAGCATTCTTTGTAGGATACTTAGCAGCAGCTATGACAAAAACAGGAAAAGTTGGTTTCATTGGTGGTATTGCTATTCCTCCAGTTGAAAGATTTAGATATGGTTACATTGCTGGTGTAAAGGCTTATAATGATATTTATGGTGAAAATGTAGAAGTTGTTGTAGGATATACAGAATCATTCACTGATGCAGCAAAAGGTAAATCAATGGCATTAGCACAATATGCTGAAGGTGCAGATATTATTTTTGCAGCAGCTGGTGCTTGTGGAAATGGTGTTATTGATGCAGCAAAAGAAAAATCATTAAAATTATACGGAATTGATGCAAACGCAGATTTAGCTACAGTTATCGACAAATACTTTGAAAAAGGCGAAGGTTACTTTGCAATTGGTGTTGACTCAGATCAAGATTACATGGCTCCAGGTTATGTATTAGCAAGTGCTTTAAAAAGAGTTGACAATGCATCATATTATGGTGTAAGGGATGCATACAGAAACAGATTCAAAGGTGGATTACAAGTATTAGGTGCATTAGAAGATGGTGTAAGTTTATCTCAAATGAAATATACAAAAGGTTTAGTTCCTGCAAGAATATTAGCTGAAATCGAATACTTAAATTATGCAATCAAATCTGGATTATTAATTGTTCCTGACAATGAAAATGATTTAAATAATTTCTCAGCAGATATTGAATTTCCATTCTAATTAAATCTAAATTTAGGGGCGGGGTAATCCCGCCTTATTTATAAATTTAAAACATTAATAGTTTGTAAATATTGAAGTTCTTCGATATTTATAAGCTATTAATGTTAGGAGGTGTAAAAGTTGAGTATAGATTTATCTTCCATAAATAAAAAGGAATATGCTGTTATAATGAAAGATATTGTAAAGCAATTCCCAAAAGTTTTAGCTAATGATCATGTTAATTTTTTAGTTAAAAAGGGAGAAGTCCACTCAATTATAGGTGAAAATGGTGCCGGAAAATCTACTCTTATGAATCAATTATATGGATTATACACACCAACATCAGGAGACATTTACATTTTCGGTGAAAAAAAAGTATTTAAAGGTCCTGGTGATGCAATTAGAGCTGGTATTGGTATGGTTCACCAACATTTTATGTTAGTTGATACATTAACAGTTGCGGAAAATATTGTTCTAGGTTCAGAACCGAAAAATGGTATGGTTTTTGATCTTAAAAGAGCTAGAAAAGAGGTTAAAGAACTTTCAGAAAGATACGGTTTGTTTGTTGATGTTGATGCAAAAATTGAAGATATTCCTGTTGGAATGCAACAAAGAGTTGAGATATTAAAAACCATATATAGAGGTGCTGAAATTCTTATTTTAGATGAGCCTACTGCTGTTTTAACTCCTCAAGAAACTGAAGAACTATTTGGAATTATTAGAAAACTAAAAGAAGATGGAAAAACAATTATATTTATTTCGCACAAACTACATGAAGTTATGGAAATAAGTGACAATATTACTGTTATGAGATTAGGTAAGGTTACCGGTAATGTTGCTGCTAAAGATACAAATGCGAGAGAATTAGCAAACATGATGGTTGGTAGAGAAGTTGTATTAAGAGTCGAAAAAAGTGAAAAAACACCTGGCAATATTGCTGTTGAAATTGATAATTTATGGGTAAAAGACAACAGAAACTTAGATGCTGTAAGAGGTATCAGTTTTAAAATAAGAAAAGGTGAAGTTTTAGGCGTTGCTGGTGTTGCCGGTAACGGACAAACTGAATTAGTAGAAGCCTTAACAGGTTTAAGAAAAATAGAAAAAGGTAAATATATATATAATGGTGAGGATGTCACTAAAAAAACTGTTAGAGAATTAAGGGAAAGAAATATAGGACATATTCCAGAAGATAGGTACAAATATGCCATGGTAAAAGAGTACCCTAATTATTATAATTTAATTCTTGGAAAACATTATAAAGAACCTTTTGCAAAAAATGGCTTTTTGAACCATAAAGTTATCAATAAAAATGCAGAATTATTGATAAAAAGATTTGATGTAAGACCTGCTGATGGAACTATCCCAACTGGTAATTTATCAGGAGGTAATCAACAAAAAGTTGTTATTGCAAGAGAAGTAAGCTTTAATCCAGAATTCATTGTTATTGCCCAACCTACACGTGGATTAGACGTTGGAGCAATTGAGTATGTTCACAAAGAAATATTAAATTTAAGAGAGAAAGATGTTGCGGTATTATTGGTGTCAATGGAATTAGAGGAAGTTTTATCTCTTTCTGATAGAATAATTGTAATGTACGAAGGAGAAATAATGGGTGAAGTAAAACCAGATGAAGTAACAATCGAAGAACTTGGATTAATGATGGCTGGACATAAATTAGAAGATATCAAACTTGAAGAAAAGTTGGCACATGGAGGGGATCCAATTGAAAAATAAACTCTCAAAAAACGCAATGAATATTTTAGTACCTGTTACTTCTGTAATAATAGCTTTATTTATTGCTGGAATTGTTATACTTTTAATAGGTAAAAATCCTTTAAGTGCTTATTGGGTAATGTTACAGGGTGCTTTTGGCAGTAAAGCTGCCTTGGCTGCTAATATTTCCAAAATGATGTCACTTGTCTTAACAGGTTTAGCTGTTGGATTTGGTTTTAGAGCAGGAATCTTTAATATAGGTGCTGAAGGTCAGTTGATGATGGGAGCGATTTTTTCAACAATCGTTGGTCTTAATTTAGGAGGAGTTTCACCTGTATTTGCTATACCTATTACAATGTTAGCTGGTATCCTCGGTGGTGCTTTTTGGGCTTCTATTGCAGGTTATCTAAAAGCTACAACTGGTGCTCATGAAGTTATTACAACAATAATGCTTAACTGGATAGCTGTTTATTTAACAAATTATTTTGTAGCTGGCCCATTAGCTGTAGGTCAAGGAGTTCCTAAATCACCAGAAATAGCACAAAGTGCTCAACTACCACCTTTAATGACTGTACAAGCTACAACATTACCTTCAGGTATTATTGTTTCAATTGTAGCTGCAATATTAGTTTATATATTGTTAGAAAAAACAACAACTGGTTATGAACTTAAAGCCGTAGGATTTAATCCTTATGCTGCTGAAGCAGGAGCAATATCTTTAAGTAAAAATATTGTTTTAACTATGGCTATTAGTGGTGCTTTAGCAGGATTGGCTGGATCGATGGAAGTTATGGCAATTCATCATAGAATTTTTGGTGATTTTAGTGGTGGTAAAGGTTTTGATGGTATTTCTATTGCTTTAATTGGTCAAAATAATCCTATTGGTATTATCTTTGCTGCATTTTTGATTTCTTCTTTAAGAACAGGCTCAAATGCAATGCAATTTGCTAAAGTTCCAGATGATATTGTTACTATAATTCAAGGTATTATTATATTCCTTGTTGCTGCTGATAGAATAGTTAGAACCTTTATATTGAAATTTTCATCTCCTAAAGGTGGTGAATCTAAATGAATATATTCCAGGCTGTTTTTTATAGTTTCTCAACTCCAATTTTTTATAAATTAATGTTGATGAGTGCTACTCCATTGATTTTTGCAGCTCTTGGTGGCGTTTTCAGTGAAGTCACTGGTGTAACAAATATTGCTTTAGAAGGTATTATGAAAATTGGTGCCTTTACAGCTGTTGTTTTTACATTTTATACAGGTAATCCCTGGTTAGGACTTTTGGGTGCTATTATAGCTGGTGTAATGTTAGCCTGGTTACACGCATATGTTTCCATTAGATGGAGTGCTGACCAAATTGTTAGTGCAACTGCTTTAATTCTTATTGCAAGTGGTTTATCTGCGTTTTTAATGGAACCAATATTTGGTCATTCTGGACAAACAGACTTTGTTGCTAAAATTCCAAAAGTTAAGTTGGCTTTTATGAAAGATGTTCCATTTTTTGGTCAAATTTTTGATGAAATGAGTATATTTGTTTATCTAGCATTTATAGCTGTTGCATTAAGTTGGTTCTTAATATATAAAACACCTTTAGGATTAAGAATGAGAGCTGTTGGTGAAAATCCTAAATCAGCTGATACATTAGGTGTTAATGTTTTTAAAATTAGATATTTTGGTGTATTAATGAGTGGTGTTTTAGCTGCTTTTGCAGGTGCTTATTTAAGTATTGGAGAATTAGGTCAATTCCAGGAAAATATGCCAAGTGGTAAGGGTTTTATTGCATTAGCCGCTATGATTCTTGGTAACTGGAATCCAGTAGGTGCAATGTGGGCTGCTTTACTATTTGGCGCATCTGATGCTTTAAATATTCAATTACAATCTATTCTTGATATACCACCAGAAATGAAAGCTTTACTTAACTTATTACCATTTGTAATTACAATAATTGTTGTTAGTGGATTTGTCGGTAAAACAAGACCACCAGCAGCAGATGGTGTCCCATACGAAAAAGAATAATCAAATCCGGCATTTGATATGCCGGATTTTTTTATTTTATTATTTTAATAATTTATTGTATTTTAATATTTTTTATGATATAATTTGTTCGTAATACTAACAATAAGGAGGCATTATATGACTTTAACTATATCTTTAGCTCATTTTCTTGCAGATTTTTTCAATTCTTTTTTTAAACCTTTAGGTCCTTATTTTATAAATAAATTTAATATTGATAGTAGAACTTTTACTACACTTATAACATTAATAGGTGCTTTTTCATCTATTCTTCAAATTTTTTTCGGTCTTTATTTTGACAGGAAAAAAAGAGATGGTGTTTTCGTTGTTATCTTATTATTTACAGAAATTATATTAATTTCTTTATTGGGATTCGTAAATAGTTTTTACGTATTACTAACTTTAATTTTCTTTATAAGATTATTTAATTCTGCTTTTCATCCAGTCGGTGCCAGCTTTGCCGGTAGATTAAATAAAGGAACTCACGTAGCCTGGTTTTCTGTTTTAGGAACATTTGGAGCAGCATTAGGGCCTATTTTCATTACATCATATGTTAAAATTTTTGGAATGGATAAATTATATATCATCGGTATTTTAAGTGCATTTTTATTAATATTTTTCTATAAAAAATTATGGAAATATGAAAAAACCGAAATATCAGAAAAAAGGTTTCCTTCTTTAAAAGAAGCAATAGTATTATTACCTGTGTTTTTAATGGTAGCTTTAAGAGGATTTATTATGAATATTTTTCATACATTTGTTCCTATTTATCTTAACCAAAAAGGTTCGGGTTTGATTATTGGTGGTGCAACATTAACTATAGGTATGATAATAGGAATGTTTACTAATTATTATGGAACATATTTAAGAGATAAATTAGGAATAAAATTTATTAATTTTATTGGTTTTTTGGGGATGGGGATTTCTGGAATTTTTATGGTTACTATAAATTCTGAATTATTAAGAATTATCTCATTTTCTTCATTTGATGCTTTTGGATTTTTAACTATGTCAGCAAATTTAGTCGAAGCACAATTCCTAATGCCAAAAAATAAAAGTTTTGCATCTTCTGTTTCTATGGGTTTTGCATGGGCTATAGGCAATTTTGTTTCAAGTGGATATTCTGCAGTTTTTGGCAATAATGTAAGTTTTGTACTTTTTAGTGTAAGTTTATTTTCAATATTCCTCGGAATCATCTATCCTATAATGTATAAAGAGAAAAAGATTTAAATATTTTGTAACTATATTGAGATTTATTATTCCTTCAAATATTATATACTATAAAAAAATTAGGAGGAATTTTATGTTTTTTTATGATGACTTTGATGAGTTAGAAGATATTGAAGATTTCGAAGAATTATTTGAAAAGATGAATAAAGAAGAGCAACAATGTCCCGAGTGCGTTCAGTGTGGATATTGTTGTAAACACACGCCATGTTATTATGGAAAATGGAATAAAGAAAAGCAACAATGTGAGTATCTAACAGAAGATAATAAATGCAGTAAATATGATGAGATAGTTGAATATGAAAACAGCATAAATTTAAAGGTTAAAATGTTTGGATCAGGATGTTGCTTAAATTATTTAAACCCTGATAGAATTAAAAAAATAAGGGAATTTAATGAAAAAGAGGCTTAAAGCCCCTTTTTATATTATTCTTCTTATTAATTTAATTGCATCTTGTGGACAAACTTCATGGCATACATAACATCTAATACATTTTGAATAATCTATATATTTATCATTGTCAATATCTATAGCTTGGGCAGGACATCTTTCTTCGCATATCTTACATGCAACGCATTTGTTTTTATTTATTTTTGGGACCCTTTCAAAAATCCTAACCATATTTGTTACAGTTTCAAAAATAGGAGCTGTTAAAGGAAGCTTGATATTATCACCTTTCCAGTCACTTTTTAATTCATATTTTGGAATTAAACCTCTTTTCATTGCTTCTTTTACGATGTAAACATATTTCTCTTTAATATTTAAAGATTTTATAACTGCATGATCAAGAGCATATCCATTTTCTGAAACCCCTATAACATTAAATTTTCTAGTGAATCCATTTGCTGGTCCATTACCATCCATACCTAAAATACCATCTAATACATTTAGAGTAGGATTTACTATATTGTGAATATCTATTAATACATTAGCAAAATTAGTATTTGTCTTTGCTCTAAAATGCCATGCTGATTTTTCTTTACCCACTACACATCCAAATGTGTTTTTTACAGCTAATGTCATTATCATTTGCACATGCGTTTTTAGTTTGGCAATATTTACAATTTTATCTGCTTCTAAAACCTTTTTAGAGATTTTTATTCCTTTATATATTTCACCATCTACAACAACAGGATCATCTAATTCTACAATGGGAACTTCTAATTTTTTACATACATCATAAATACCATTTGCTTTAACTGCTTCTAATGCAGTTCCTGTCGCAGGGCTATCTCCTAAATATGGGTTTGTACCCAAATCCAATAAAAATTTTAATACAGCCTCAACTACCTTTGGATGAGTTGTTATTCCAGTTTCAACCTTTTTGGGTGATAATAGATTAGGTTTTACTAATACTTTATCTCCACTTTTAAATTTATTCTTGTAATTTTCTAAAATAGGTAATAATACTTTTTCAACATTATCATAATCATTACATTTTTTCAAATATACCTTCATCATATCTCACCTCTTTTTTTGAAAAAACTTATAGTTTTTTTCAAAATATATTTTCTATACAAGTATGAAGACAAATGCCCTGTAGGAATTGTGTATAATTCTTTTTGTGTTTTTATCTTTTCATATAAATCCAAAGTTGATTTTTTAGGAATAAAAATATCAAATAATGCTCTAAATATAATAACTGGGCTTTTAATAAATTTAGCAAATGTTAAAGGATCATATTCAAAACACGCAATTGGTGCTTTATCAAGTTCTATTTCTGGTTTTTTTAAACTATTTAAGTATTCAGGGTATTCTTTTAGATGATAATTTAAACATTTTTCTGGATTGCATTCTTTATTTTCTTCATATTGAACTCTCAATACACCTGTTACAAAACTTTTCCATGTAATATGATAAAAATTTCCTCCTGTAACAGCTAAAGATAACCCTTTAATATCCTCTCTTAATGAAGCAGCTATTGTAGATACCATACCACCAAAACTAAACCCCATTAAATATAAATCCGTTTTAAATCTTTCTTTTAAATAATTTAAAGTAGTAAGAATATCAACTACAGAATGCTCAAAACGGGATCTTAAAATATAATTATCCGTAGTTGATAAAAATAGTTCACCACTTTTATGACCTTTAGGGGTTCTATCAAAATGATATGGTAAAATCATTAAAGCACTATTATAACCATTTTTAGCAAAATTTTCTGGAAACCACTTCAAATATTTTAAGTTTCTAGTACCTAAACCATGTATAAAAAGAAGGGTTTTATCAGATTTGGCATCATATATATACAGAGGTATTTTAGAAGATTCAGGATATTCACATGGATAATTAGATTTTAAAATCGTTTTTCTATTTTCTTCTTTTAATATTATTGGACTATCATCATAATTTTTTGCAAATATCATGTTACACCTCACAATCTGTAGTATTTGTGATTTTAATAACTACAACATATAGAAAAATTTAAAGAAAAATAAAGATAAGATACATATTTTTAATATATAATATATTATACCACTTTTGGAGGGGATTATATGGAAAAGATTGCAGAATATTTTAAAGATAAAAATGTTAGAATAAACATTGAAGGGAATATTGGAAGTGGAAAAACAACCTTAGCAAACGCTATTTTTTATAAAATTAATGCAGATGAATTGATATTAGAAGAATTTGAAAATAATCCCTATTTACCACTATTATATAAAAATGAAGATGTAGGTTTTCAAACAGAAATGTTTTTCTTAGTTTCGAGGTATAAACAATATCATAAAAATTCTTACTCAAATATTGTAGTATCTGATTATGATATGCTTAAAAATAAAATTTTTGCCGACATCACAATAACCAATTCGAAAGAAAAAGAAAAATTTTTGAAGATATACGATATTTTAACTGAAGATATTGTAAAACCAGATGTTTTAATTTATATAGATACAGATGTTGATACAGTTGTTGAAAGAATTAAAAAAAGAAATAGAGATATGGAGAAAACCATAGCCAGAGAATATTTAGAAATGGTTGATAAAGGATATAAATCGTATTTTTCAAATTTAAAAGATTATATCTACGTAGACGGAAATAATTTTAATGTTTTTGATGAAAATCAATTAAAAGAATTATTAGAAAATATAGTAAGTTATTTGGAGGGAAAAATATGGGTAAAATGATTGTATTAGCGGGGAATGTAGGGGCAGGGAAATCAACATTTACAAAAGTATTATCTGAAAGATTAGATTTTACACCTTATTATGAATCCGTAAATGATAATCCATTTTTAGAAGATTTTTATAAAGATCAAAAAAAGTGGTCATATCATTTACAAACATTCTTTTTATTTCATAGATTTAATAGCATAAAACAAATTATAGATTCTGATGATAATGCTATTTTAGATAGATCAATATACGAAGATGCAGAAATTTTTGCAAGAAACTTATATAATAATGGAAAAATGAGCCAAAGAGAATATGAAACATATAATCAAATATTCTATACAATGTTAGAATTCTTAAAAAAACCAGATTTATTAATATATATAAAAACTAGTGTAGATACGATAGTAAAAAGAATTAAAAAAAGAGGAAGAGACATGGAAATGGCTGTTCCTATTGAATATTGGAAGCAATTGGATGATTTATATAAAGATTGGATAAATACTTATGATCAATCAAAAATATATGTAGTTGACGGAGATAAGATAGATATAGTTGAAAATCCAGAATATATAGATAAAATCGTTCAGGATATATCAGAAATATTAGAATTAGAAAATGTAGAATAAATAATAGCCGCAAATTGCGGCTATTTATTTTATCTCTAATAATGCTAATCCTCTTTTTATATATTTATTTTTCATAACTAAATCCCATATCATACCAGTTCTATAATTTTCAATCATTAATAAACTAATCCCTTTATCTATTCCAATTACTATATCTGAATACCAATTTTTGTCTAAATTAAATGCATCTTTAAAACCATATTTGCATTTTAAATTCTCTAGTGTATCATAATACTTCATAGCTTCTATAACCTCATCAGGAGTAAAAACTATAGAACCTATAGTTCCCGCAGGTGGAATTGTTCCATCTGTTTTGTTTTCTGTATTATTATGTGCCGAAGGTGGAGCTCCAAAATCTCCACGATAACCATTAGGTGAATCGCAAGCAGTTAATCCCCATGAATTCTCACTAAATGATTTATATATATGATTGTTATCTATGGAATATTGTCTTGATGCTTTTGTAGCTAAAATAGAATTCTTAAACCAATCAACCCCTAATTTATCTTTTTTATTTCTAAAATCAATCCATGCATGTGAATACTGATAAGTAAAAATTGATCCTGTCCATGTATATATTAACTCGTAATTTTTATATCTTCCAAGGTTTCTATTAAAGGAATAATATAATATAGGATCTACGGGGTAAGTTGGAGATGCTGCACCCATTATATACATCATTAATTGCTCTGCATATCCATCCCAATATCCATGGAATCCACTTTCATACCAATATCCCATATAGAACATATTTTTATTTTTGTCTGTATACCATTGCCAATTAATTCTTTCATATATTTTTTCAAACAACTCATATATTTCACCTTTAAAATATTCTGCTACAGTTAATGCTCCCATTAAAAATATAGAAGTGTCTATCACAGATACTTCACTGTTCCAAACTCTTTTTCCATTTTTCATATCCACAAAATGTAAATAAAATCCTTCTTTTTGTTCTACATTATATAAAAATGTATTTAATGTCTTAAAAGCTCTATTATACCCTTCTTCTTTAGTAATCCATTTTCTTTCTATACCAATAGGAATTGCACTTAATCCAAATCCAACAGAAGCTATACTAGCAATATTATGTTTAGTATTATCGCGTATTAATCCATAACCATTTTCAGTTTTAGAAACTTCATTCCAAAAAAAATCAAAAGACAATTTTTCTTCAATTTCCAAAATATTATTCATAATACACCTCACTGTATTTCTAGCCTTTTTAGACCATTTTTAATATATTGGTTTTTATTAAATAATTTCCATACAAACTCATTTTCATAATTAGCAAACATTAATAAAATTATACCTTTATCTATACCTATATAATCATTAGCAATCCAATTTTTATCTAAATTAAAAGCATTTTTTAGACCATATTTACCCACCAAACCTGATATTTTATAAAAAGCATTTAGGGCTTTTAAAGATAAATCTGGTGTAAATACTATTGATCCCAACGCTGCTGACGTTGCTATTGTTCCATCTACTTTATGTTGTTTATTATTATAACCAGATGGAGGAGCACCAAATAAACCATTATAGCCATTAGGAGAATCACAAGCAGATAACCCCCAACGATCTTTAGAAAAAGATTTGAATTTATTAGATAAATCAACACAATAGTTATAATTAGCTATGGAAGCATTTACAGAATTTTCAAACCAATCGACTCCTAATTTATCTTTTTTATTTCTAAAATCAATCCATGCATGTGAATATTGATAAGTAAATAAAGAACCAAACCAAGAGTGAATAAATTTTTTACTTTTATAATTTCCTTCATGCCTTTTAAAAGAATAATAAACATCTTCATTTATTGGATATGTTGGAGAACCTGCTGCTAATATATACATCATTAATTGCTCAGCATAAAAATCCCATTTCCCCGAAAAACCTTTTTCAGGATAAAAAGCCATATAAAAATAATTGGTACTTTTATCCACAAACATTTTCCAATTCACATTTTTATATAATTTTTCAGCTTTTTCTTTTATTTCACCCCCAAAATATTCTCCTGCTGTTAAAACACCACATAATAGTATAGAAGTATCTATAGTTGAAATCTCACTATTCCATATCCTTTTACCTGTATTTATATCTAAAAAATGATAGAAAAAACCTCTTATGTTTTTAAGATTTAATAGGGTATCTAATGTTTTATTTACTCTAGTATACCCTTCTTCATATGAGATCCACCCTTTTTCTATACCAATTGGAATTGCAGCTAATCCATAACCGGTAGATGCTATACTTGCAACATTTGGATTACCAGGATATCTATCTCTAATTAATCCATAGCCACTACTTTTTTCATTAATATTAGCCTGTTCCCAAAAAAAGAAAAATGATCTTTTAAATTCTTCATTAAAATATTGATTATCTATAGAAAATATTACTAATGTAGATATTAAAACTAAAAATATTAATATAAATCTTTTCATAATTCCCTCCTATTCCCCTGTAATACCAGTTCTATCGACACTTTCAACAAACCATCGTTGGAAAACAAAATAAAAGATAAGTAATGGTAATATTGTTAATAGTGTTCCAGCCATATTAATAGCTTCATTTATAGATTTTCCTGTTTGTGTAATAGAACTAGAATATATATTTTGATATGTAGCAGTAAAATTTTGCAATCCTAATGTAAGTGTTTTTATTTTATTTCCAAAATATAGGGCACTTAAAGTACTTTCGTTCCAATACCAGACAAATGAAAAAATAAAAGATACTAAATATGCAGGTAATGCGCTTGGAACAGCTATTCTTAAAAATATAGTTAAATAATTAGCTCCATCTATTTTTGCTGCTTCTTCTAAAGATTTTGGGAACATTTTAAAAAATTGATAAAATATCAAGATAAAGATGGAACTTCTTAATCCCTGACTAAAAATAGCAGGTAATATAAATGAGTATAAACTTCCAATTAAATTCAAATCTTTATACATTAAAAATTGTGGAATCATTGTTACTTGACTGGGTATAATAAAGGTTGCAATAATTAAAAATAAAATTATTTTTTTCCCTTTAAAATCAAATCTTGCTAATCCATATCCTGTAACAGAACAAAAAATTATTTGTAATAGAGATGGAATTAATGCTACATAAATAGAGCTTATTAACGATGTTTTGTAGTTTAAAACATTTAATGCGCTTTTATAATTTTCTAAATATAATTTCGTAGGAATCCATTTCACAAAAGGATTAACTAAATCTTCTGTATCCATAAAACTATAAGATATCATATAAAATATAGGATATAGAAAGACAAAACCTATTAATATCAATAAAAAATATAATAGAGCTTTTGAAATAAATTCTTTAATTTTTCGCATATTTTTCACCATCTTTGTTTTTAGTAATTAAGAGAAATACAGAAAGTAAAATTAGTATAATGATAAAATATATTATTGCTAAAGCTGTAGCATAACCGATACCTTTTGTAATGTCATACATATCATTAGAAATTTTCTGAACTATATGATTTAATGCAAAATTGGATAAAGTAACTAAAGTATATACGACATTAATTGAAATAACAGGCATTAATGCAGGTAAAGTTAATTTCCAAAACATTTGCCATTTTGAAGCTCCATCTATACTGGCTGCTTCATAGACGCTTTTGTCTAATTTCTGAAGTCCAGCTATAAATATAAGAATTTGAACTCCTGAGAACCATAAAATCATTATAAAAGAGTTTAATACCATTCCAAATAAATTTCCAAAAATTCCAAAGTTTTTAGCCAAATATTCCATAGAAAAATATTTATAAACTCCTGGTAATGCCGTTGCATTCTGCTCTATTAATTTTTGCATTACAGGTCCACTGGTAATTATAACTGGAAGAAAAAATATAGTTCTAAAAAAACCTTTTCCTTTTATTTTTTTATTTAACATAATAGCAGCTATTAAAGAGAAAGTTACTATTATAGGAATAAATATGAGCATTTGAGAAATATATTCAATAATATAATCTGTAAAAACAGGATCTAATAAAAATGCATTTTTGTAGTTTAATAAACCAACATAGGTTTCCTTTATACCATTAGCAGTAAATTTTACATTATTAAAACTAAACCATATTGTTCTGATAATCGGGACTAAAGTAAACACTAGAAAACCTATAATCCAACCAGAAACAAAAATTATTCCCATTAAAGCATTTTTGTTTTTTAATTTCATTTTATTCACCCTTTATAATCCCAAAATTTTTAGGAAGAATCTTTTTCCCTTTATAATTAAACATTTTTTGGGAATAGTTTATTATTATTTCGATGCTATTTGAATATGAAACTTTAACTACATCTTCATTTAAATATTCATGTTTCAAAATAAAGGCATTAGCTACATTATCAAGAGCGCTTTTAACAAAATTATAGGAATTTATAATAGTATCTTTTAAGGAACTATATTGCGAAGAATATATCCATTCTGAATCGGTATCAATTAATTTGAAAGAATCCTCTTTTGTTATCAAAAAAGTTGGATAAATACTATATTCAATTAATTTCAAAAGAGAATCCTTAATATTAGAACTAAAATTCAAAGGTTTTGAATAAAAATCCATATATCCCTTTAATACAATCTGTAAAAATGGTATAGATTTATTTTCAATTAAAAAATCAGAGGATTCTGAATCTATATCAAATATTTGATATGTGTTTTTCCATAAATAAAAGTTTGGGTTATAGAAAGTTCCATAAAACGTCTTTGAAATCAAGTCCATATTTTCTTCCCTTGTGTGAAAGTCTTTACCATAATTTGAATATAAATATTCACCAATTGATTTAAAAGAAAAATTTTTAATGTTGAGTTTATTAAATTTGCTTTTTTCTTTTTGATACAGTTCAATTGATTTATTGGGAGTAATTAAATATTTATTAAATATCTGTAATAATTGTTTGGAAATATTTTGCGCTATATCGTATTTGTTTTTTGGATTACCTAAAGTATAATCAACGGAAAAATATAAATCATTAGAAATTTTTTCATTATAAAATTTATTATTTAAAGGGAGATGGTAAGGTGAGGAATTACTATATCCGTTTTTAGAATATCCTAAAATATTTATTAAAAGATTTTCACCAATTTTTTTGTTTAATTCATTTTTAATTTTTAAAATATCTTCTAATTTCGTCATTATAATGAATTCTTTTCCTAAAGCTTTTTTCTTACTTTCAACAGCCAAGAAATCAAGCCTTAAAGTAGTATGAGATTTAAGTTTCCTTTTATATAATATCCCTTTACTTTCTAAATATTTCCTATAAATTATAGCCATTTCAGAATAATTAGCTTTATTGCCGCTTAACAATACATATTTTGAGATAATATTATAATTATAAGGTCTATTCATACCCACTAATACTGCATTTCCTTTTTTATCTATAAACTTTTTATATAAATCTCTTAAATTATATCTTGCTGTTACCCATGAATATGGAGTTACAATACCAGATTGATATGCTAATATATCTGTGTATTCTTCGCCTTCTTCAATAATATTCATGAATCCTTTTTTATTTTCTTCTACAATCATTCCATATATTGGAATAAGAATATTTTTATTTGGTATATATTGATTATTTAAAGTATTTATATCTTTTATACCATAATCATCACCATAAACCCTTTGTATATAAGGAGATTTAGCTATTGATTTTTTTAAATTGATTAATGCGCCAGAACCATCAGGAATAAAAATATAACCTGTTTTACTATATTTTACAGAATCAAAAAATGGAAAGAAGTATAATCTCTGAATATATACATTCTCATCTCTTTCAATAATTCCATTATCACGTAAAATAATATCAAAACCATCTAAAGTGAATTTTATATCTAATTTTATTTCAATATGTAATTCTGTAGATTCTATATCAAGATGCAATATATTTGCATCCATATTATAAGAAATTTTAGAATTACTAACATTAAAAGATTTTCTTTTTAATTGTCTTTCTGATTTTAAATAATAATCTATTGATATACCATTTGAAAAGAAATTTGACCATTCATTATTAAGTGATGAATCTTTTTCTCTTAAATTGGTTTTCCAAATATTATTCCCATTTTTTTCTTTAATATCAAAAGAAATTGAATTTTTATCGAAATAATACTCAAAATTATTATTTTCGAAGATTTTAATCATAGAAGAATATATTGTTATATTAATTAATACGAATATTAATACTAATAAGAAATGAATTTTATTCACGAACAATCAACTCCATTATAATGGATTTAATAAAATCTATTTCCTGAGTAAATAAAACGAAAATTATAAAAGCAATTATAACTATTACAAAAACCATAAATAAAGTCAAAAATATTATTTTGACGGTTTCTGAAACGCTATAATTATGAATCTCCTTTACCATAATAAATAAAATAATTAAACTCCAAGAAATTATAATAAAATTAGGAAAATTAATCAAAAATGCTTCATTGTAAGTTATAAAATTACTTAAAATTATTAAAAAAGGATAAAAAATCAAATATGGAGCTAGAGAATATACACCACCAATAATAATATGTTGTAACTTTCCTTCACCATCATTTATTTCACTAATTAAATAATTTGATATTATTAATAATAAAATAGGTGTATATAATCCAATAAATTCTGAAAATATATTTATACGATATATATTAACATTATTGAATATATATCCTTTGAAATATATTTCAAATATCTTCAAAAGAAATAAATAACCATATAATATTAAAGCACTATATATAGAAATTCTATTTTTTCTTTTAATCTCATAAAATGCATCAAATGGATTTTTTAATATATACTTTAAAAATAAGATATCAGAAACAATTTTTTTATTCGCTATTGAATTTATAAAAATTTTTAATCCAGATAATATATTTTTCTTTGAATCAAAATAAAATAGTATTTTTAAGAAAATATATAATAAAACAAAGAAAACTATTACTTTTGAAAGATTTTTTTGAAGCCACTCATTCCTAATTTGCCAAAAAGATTCTGAATAATCATTTTTAACACCAGCTAATTTAAAATATTCTAAGGATTTACTATAATTACCTTCTTTAAAATAAGCCTTTGCTAATGCTTTATAAGCTAGCATAAATGTGCTGTTTAGATTTTTTACTTTTTCCCACAAATCTTTACCTTCAACATATAAACCTTGCACATAAAACATATTTGCTTTAAATACATTTTTTGCGAATTCAGTGGGTTCATATACTATGATATTATTTTTTTCTTTATCAAGGACATAGATTTTTCCATCATCGCCTACGTCAATAGCTGCAGGACTTTTAAGTAAGCCTTTTCTTTCATATATAGTTTCTTTACCTCCAAAAATAAATAAAAGATCACCTTCGCTACTCAAAACAACAATTTTTCCTTCAGCAGTTAATACATAAATATTGTTATATTTATCTGTATCAATGTCTACAGGTTTATTCGGACTAAATATTTTATTCTCAAATACATTAATACCTGCAACATTGAATTTTTTAATACTATTATTATTCAATCCTTCTGTTACAGTATATACCAATCCATCTTTATCTATACATAAATTTGTAGGCGAGGGAGGTTTGATTTTCAAAAAATTATTCCCCGTATAGATTAAACGTTGTAAAATCATTTTCAAAGAAACATTTGGTTGATTAGCTCCAAAATAATTCATAAACTGCCCATATTCATTTAAATTTACTAATCCATTAGTAGAACCCTCACTTACTACATAGATATTTCCTCTATCATCTACAGCGAGCTTTAATGGAATAAAAAGATTTTTCACACCAAACAAAGGTTCTTTTGGTTTATCTATTTCTTTTAATAATTGCCCTTCTTTATCATAAATTTGTACTACAAAATTCCCTGAATCTGCAACATAAATCTTATCATTTTTTACATAAACTCCCGTAGGCATAAACATCATAAAATCTCCAATAGACTCTTCTTTGTTATCTTTGTTAATTTTTAATACTCTCATATTGCCTGTATCTGCAATATAAATATTCCCATTATTGTCAACAAATAAGTCTTCTGCATTTAAAATATTTGGAGTTAAAATTTTTGAAGGTACAAATGCCGTTCTTGTTTCTATTAAACGATTATTAGGCCCCATGGTATAAGTCTTATAGGGAACATTAGAAAATATCAATAAATTGAATGTAAAGATAGTAATTATTAATAAAATTTTTTTCATTATATCAACCTCATTTTATTCCAGAATGTGCCATAGTATTCATAACTTTGCTTTGAGTAAATATAAAAATGATTAAATTTGGTATAAACATTATTAATGAAGCTGCAGCAGCCATTCCAAGACCTGCAACTGAGTTATTTGCCAAATTCAAAGTTGTCATAAAATATGCAAAAGTTTTTAAACTTTCATTATTTATATATATTGAAGAAGCCTCAATATAATTCCATGCTGATTGAAAAGATAAAATAACAATTGTCGCAACTGCTGGTTTAGCCAGAGGAATAATAATTTTTCTGAAAATAACAAAATCATTTGCACCATCTATTTTAGCTGCTTCAATCAATTCATCAGGTATTTGATCTATAAATTGTTTCACCAGAAATAAACCTACGGGCATAGCTAACATAGGAAGAATGTTTATTACAAATTTATCTATAAGCCCTAACTTTACTACTATTAAATATCTTGGAATTGACACAGCTATAGGAACAAACATAAGAGCATAAGTATTTATTTTGAAAATAAAATTTTTAAATTTAAAATTCTTTTTAGATAACACATATCCAGCCGAGGTGCTGATGTAGACAGTTAAAAATACGGTTATTACTGTAACCAACAAACTATTAAATAGATATCTGGTAACTGGAATACCAGATGTTGAAATGGTAGAAAATAATTGTCTAAAATTATTTAATGTTGGATTTTTTACTAAAATTTGTGGGGGAAATTGTAATAATTCACTCATGGGTTTAAATGCTTGAGAAAATATAAAAATTAAAGGTAATAGCATAAATATTGCAAAAGGTATTAAAAATAAATAAAATTTTATCTGGCTTTTATGAAATTGTTTGGGATTGATTTTTGTTCCTTGAAATTTTGCCATAATCTCACCTAATCCTTTTCACCAAATAATGACCATGCAACTTTAGAACTTATTAAAATAAGAAATAATAAAAATACCGAAACTGCAGCAGCATACCCCATTTCATATCTTAAAAAACCATAGTCTTCAATATGATTTACAATTAATTGACCAGCATATTGTGGAGTAGGATTTGATCCGGATAATTGAACTCCAATTGCTCCAGCCTGAAAAGTTGTTACAACAGACATTACTGCACCAAACAACATTTGTGGTTTCATGGAAGGAATTGTAATATAAATAATTTCCTGCCACTTTTTTGAAATTCCATCAATATACCCTGCTTCATATAATTCTGGATTAATATTTAAAATACCAGCAAGCATTGCTAAAAACCCAACACCCATACTACTCCAAATTGTTACTATTATCATAATTGGCATTAAGTATTTTGGGGATTGCAACCATTGGATAGGTTGTTGAATAAGATTTAACCTAATCAACCAACTATTTATATAACCAGTTACATCGCCACTAAATAATGATTTCCAGATAACTTGCATAGCAACTCCCATAGTCATTGAAGGAGAATAAATAATTAAAGCGAGAATCGTTCTTGGTAATGCTGGAATTTGAGCTAACATCCAGGCTAATATAAAAGCTAAAATATATCCTAAGGGCCCAACAATTAAAGAAAATTTTAAAGTATTTGGTAATACATATTGCATAAACACATCATCTGTAGTAATTAAATTAACATAATTTTTTAAACCTATAAAGTTTGGAAATTGAATAGCATTAAAATTAGTAAAAGAAAGCAATATAGCCATTATAACTGGTAATATAATGAATATAGAAAATATTAATAAATATGGAGATAAAAATAATATTATAGAAGATTTACTTTTATTCATTGCTTAGCCTCCATTTAAGCGCATCCTCAATTTTTGGGATATAATAATTCTTTATTTTTTCCCCATTTTTAATATATCCAAATTCTTCCAATTTTCTCTGTATTTCTTTATTTATTTTATTTACAGAATCATCGACACTGGCTCTTAAATTTTTCCCCTGCAGAACAACCTTAATCCAAATGTTACTTAGCTCTCTTTCTGTCATGTATCCAGCTGGAGTTTTAGGAACTTCTTTTAACCATTTCCATTGTTCTAAAATAATTTTTTTATGTTCATCAGGTATTGGTATTTTGGAAAAAGCTTTTATATTTGCGCTATTCCACATAAATTCTTTACCATATAAAGTTTGAATTCTCTGGCCAAAATCTGTTTGTGTTTTTTCAGAAGTCCACCATTTTAAAAATTCCCACGCTTCATTAGGATATTTCGTAGTATTAAAAACCATAGCAGATTGAGCAGATCCAGTTTGCCATCTTTCTATAATATTTCCATTTTTAACCCCTGGAGATAAAGCTATATCCCATGAATTCTTTAGTTCAGGGGCTCCTACCATTAATTGTAAGTAGGTAGTAAAATTACTTATTCCAATAGGAGATAAACTACTTCTAAAATGTTCAAAAAAGTTAGGAACCTGTAATTGAACACCATATAATGTAAAAAGCTTCGTCATTAATTCTATGCCTTTTAAAGAATTTGGTTCATTTAAAGCAGTTTTAAAACCATCATTGGAATAAAATCTTCCATCGTTTTGATAAATAAATGGTGCAGTGGTCATAAATGGTTTAAATCCTCCAGCACCAGCAATGGGTAAATAAAAATTCATACCATATCTTTGTAATTCTGGAAGTATTTTTTTTACGTCATCCCATGTATTGGGAATAGGTAATTTTAATTTCTCAAAAATATCTTTTCTGTAAAATAAAACATAAAAATCCTGTGTTTCAGGCAAAGCAAAACATTTTTGTTCATAAATAAAGGGCAAAAGAGCTCCAGGTGAGAATCTGGTAATAACTTTTCCAAAATCATCGAATCTTCTTAAATCTAAAGCTGCCCCTCTTATCCCAAGCTCGAAAGGTAACCAGTTACTTATTCCTAAAGCAATATCTGGCGCAGTTTTCGAAGCATATGACAATATTAACTTTTGCTCATTAGGCATTAAAGATATATCTACTTTTATTCCTGTTTTCGGTGTAAATTGCGTATCTGCTAAACTTTGAATTAAATTCACATAATTTCTAGATCTATTAACCCACACCTTTAGTACTTTACCTTTGTTTGAATAGTTATCTTTAATTTTAAATGAATATATAAATCTTTTAAGACCTTCTATAAACCTTTTACTAAGATTTATTTTTAATTGTGGTAATTTTTTCTCATTATTGAAAATATATATTTGATCTAAAATTAAAGGTTGCCTTTGAAACTCTGTAAGTGCAATAGAAAGTTTAGTAACAATAGAATTGCTTCCTTCATTTAGCAATGAATATCTTTTTGGAATTAAATTTGGATTATTAGCCAAAAATTTTATATTCTTAATTGCTGCATCCAAAGCTATTAACCCTTCACTATTATTTCTATTATCATTTAATTTTAAAGCCTTAACATAAATTTTTTCTAATTCATCTTTGTAATTATTTAAAGTTTTCTGTATATCTGGGAAATAGTTTAGAACATCCCATTCAATATTTTTATTAGCACTATTACCCCCTGTAAGCTTTTTAAAATCTAAAGCAATATTATTTATCTCATTTATTAAATAATATATACTATTAATTAAGTTACCATACAAATAGGCATTTGCTTCTAAAGATAGAATATGATCCCCTTTTTCTAAGTATATTGGATAATTCCACTTTATTATTTCCCATTTTGTGGTAAAAGGAAACTTAACCCTTTTCATTTCTTCAAATAAGATCTTATTATCTATTTTTATAGTTCTAAAAACATTTGAATTAGGTTTTAGATTTTGTAAGTATTTAAATCCAATATAATAGTATCCATCATTTTTAATGTGAATTTTATAAAATACTTCTTGACCACTCTTAGACCAGGAGTCACCACCAAGCACATTTAAAAGCAGATTATTAGTGCTATAAGGATTAACCTCTAAATCTCTACTTGAAATAGGATTGATAGCTGTATCGTTTTTATAATCAGGCTTTTCTGCTTCTAATATTATAAATGTGTCATTATTGTTTTCAATATTATGAGTTAATTTATATTCCTCATAACTAATTTCTTTAGTAGGAGATATAATTTTAATCTTTTTTATTAAAATCTTTCCGGAATTTAATGTAATTTGGATTTTGTTTTTTCCCTTTTTGAAAAAAAATAAAAAAGGATACTCTTCTAAATTTGCAGCATCTTTTAATAAATAAATAGTTTCCTTCTTTAACTTGGATTGTTCTGGTACAATTTGATTCCCATAACGATCAATTAAAAAATCATTTTTAGATTTCCAAAATTGAGGTAATACTATTCTTCTTGATTCAAAAAACTGATATTTATCATTTATTTTTATATCTATTTCATTTTCTAATAAATCGTCAGATAAGACTTTATAAATCAATTCAATATTATATAAACCTTCTTTTGGAACATCAATGTAAAAACTAAAAGATTCATGTTTATTTAAAGTAATATATGAAGCAGATGGGGTTATTTCTACCCCAACTGCCTTATTTATTCCATTCCATCTTTTTAGTTGTTCAAAATAACTTAATTCTGTTAATTTTGAAAAGCTTAATATAGCTAAAACTATATAGATTGCAAGGAAAATTTTTCTCATATTTTGTCTCCTATTTTATTAAAGATTCAATTACTTTATAGTTCTTTTCATAAGCTTTATTTGCTAAATCATTTAATTGTGCAGCATAATCGGCAATATTTAAATCTCCTCTCATAGAATTCCAGATAACGTCTCCTATATTTGCATTATCTTTATCACCAATTTTAATTCCTGTTGGTGCTGTCCATCTTGATTCTACATATCCAGGAACTACTTTAACACCTTCGATTATACCCTTATCAATAGTTTCATAAGCTTCTCTAATTCCAGGGTAAACATCTTTTTGAATAAAATATCTTTCTAATATAGCTTTTTCTGTTGTTAATGGCAAAGATACCCATTGATTTTTATCATCAATTTCTAATCTTTTTAACATACCTTCTCTAGCAAAAGTAATATACCTTAAAAATTTATATGCTGCTTCTGCATGCTTAGTTGAAGAAGAAATAATCATAAAATCTCCAACAACAGGTGTTCTTTCACCAGGAACTCCAATAAATCTGGTTTTAAATTTCAAATTTCTGAAATTGTTAATATCCCAGGTACCTGACCATCTAATAGCAATTTCTCCTTGATCCCAAGCTTCACCATACCAACCAGCATTTAACATTTTCTTTTCATCTGCACTTAAACTATCGAATACATATTTGTTTTGGAATAATTGCTTAGCAATTTTTACAGCTGTAATAAATTCTCTTTCTGAAAGATGATATTTTTTTCCATCCCAGGTAAACCATCCAAGGTTTTTATTTATTGAAGCTGGATACCATTCAGGAATTTGAACTTCTTCAGATAAACCTAAGCTCTTTTCTTGTACATTTGTTAAAGCTCTTACAGCAGCCATAAACCTTGGCCATACTGGAGCAAATGGTAATTTTGTGATATTAAATTTTTCAAATAAATCGTCATTAACAAAGTATCCCATAAAATACATACCTGCAGGAACAGCATAAACACCATTTCCATATTTTGTAGCTTCTCTTAATGGAGCAGGTATATTGTACCACTCTAAATCATTATCAACAAATTTCTTAATGTTTAAAGCCCATTCGTTTGTTAAAGCCATAGGGATATTAGGAATCATAATAACATCTGGTAATTCTCCTGCTGCGGCAGCTGCATTTAAAGAATCGATGTATTTACCATAATCTATATTTTCTGCTGGTTTTACAACAATATCCGGATTTGCTTTCATAAATTCATCTACCATCTTCTGTTCAAGCTCTAACCCCAAATTCCAGTTTGCATAAGTAATAACAACTTTTTCACCAAAAGAAACAACAACTATCAAAGCTAATAAACTAACCAACAATAATCTTTTTAACATAATTTCCCCTCCTTAATTTAAAATAACTTTTATATTATGTTCTTTGTTATCTTCAAAACTAGGAATTATATTAGAATCTATTTTTTTACCATCAACATAAATTTCTTTAATATTACAACCGTTATTTATTACTTCTATTAAATATGTTGAATTTCTAAATGTTCTTTTATATTTAAAACCATTCCAATCTTTTGGGACACAAGGATTGATTTCTAAACCATCTAAAGTAGGTCTTATACCTAAAATGTAATTAGTGCCAACTCTATGCAACCATTGCGCAGAACCTGTATACCATGTCCATCCTCCTCTTCCATAATATGGAGATAAAGGTCCATCTGTATTTCCTGGTGTAACATATGGTTCAGCTAAATAATTATCAATATCTTTAACTCTGTTTGGAGGACAAATTTTTTTATATGCTTCATAAGCCTTTTCATTATCTTTTAATAATGCATAAGCCCAAACAGCCCATGTGGCAGCATGCGTATAAACCCCACCATTTTCTCTTAAACCTGGTGCATATCTGGTAATATAACCTATGTCTGTTTTAGGTTCAGTATATGCGGGAGCTAATAATAATGCTCCGTAATCTTTTAAAAGATATTTAGTTACGCTATACATTGATTTTTTTATTCTCTCTTCATTAGTAATTCCGCTAATAACAGCCCATAATTGTGGATTTAAATAAATCTTTCCTTCCTCATTATCTTTTGAACCCACTTTTTCAAAATCATCTGTAGTAGCTTGTAAGAACCATTCACCATCCCAACCATATTTATTAAATGCTTCTTTTAAATTTTCTAATACATCATCGATTTTTTCAATAAATTTTTTATCTTTTTTATATTCTGCAAATTTTTTGAATTCTTTTAAAATGAAATATAAAAATTCAGCTACCCAAAAACTTTCACCTTTCCAGTCTGTGCCTACTGCACTTAAACCATCGTTCCAGTCATTATCTCCCATTAATGGAATCCCTCTTGGACTGAATCTTGAAAAAACTTTTTCTATAGCTTTTTTACAGTGATTATAGAAAGTATCTTTTCCTCCATCATAATAAGGAACAACTTCATCTAAAATAGAATAATCTCCAGTTTCCATTATGTAATAATTTGCAATAAATGGTAACCACAATAGATCATCCGAACATTTAGTTCGTGGCCCCCAATTCCCTATAGTTAACCACCAATGTAAGACATCTCCTTCTTTAAATTGATGTTCAGCATGAAGCAAGAGTTGTTTCTTTGTATATGATGGGTCTAAAGGTAAAAATATTAAAGAATCTTGTAACTGATCCCTATACCCATACCCACCAGATACTTGATAATAACCAGACTTAGCCCACATTCTACCTGAAATAGCCTGATATTTTAACCATTTATTTGTCATTAAATTAAAGGCATCATCTGGTGTTTCTACATGCTCCTTATCAAACAATTCATTCCAAAATTTAACAACTTTTTTAAACTCTTTTTCACTAGCTTCAACATTAGCAAAAGCTTTTACAAACTCTTTTGGGTCTTCTTTGCCTTTGTAAGCAGTACCAATTATATATACAATAGTTTTCGATTCATTTGGGTTTAATTCGAATTCTACCTGTAATGAACCTATTGGATCTGTATACCTTCCTGTTTTTTGACTTAAAACATCTTCTTCCATAGCTATTGGATTTGCTTCTGTTCTGTACATGCCTATAAAGTTTTCTTTATCTCCTTCATACGATTTAACTTTTTCGCTTACAGCATGAAAAGCGATTTGATCCCAACTTTTATTATTATGTCTACCTTTTTCATCTAAAAATGAGCTTATTAATTTATCGTAATACAAGGCGTTATTTTCAAATTTTGAATCAACAAAAATTTTATGAAATTCTCTATGTTCATCTGGAAAATTTCCTAACACCCATTCAACATAAGAACTCAAATCAAAATTTTTCTTTTTATCAGTTTTATTTGTTATTTTTATCTCCATAAATTCTACAGGATTGTCTATAGATACAAAAAATTTTAATTCTGTTTCTATGTTGTTTTTCACTTGTTTTATTATAGAATATCCAAATCCATGTTTTACTTCATAAAAATCATAATCATGCATAACAGGTTTTAATCCTAAAGACCAATACTCTTTCGTTTCTAAATCTCTTAAATAAAAATATTTTCCCCAATTATCTTTTATTAAATCTTGAAAAGATCTTGTTATTCTATTTTCTGAACCATTCCCTCTCCATGAATAACCACTTCCATTTTGAGATACGATAATTGAGTAATCTCCATTACTTATAACATTTACCCATGGCTTTGGTGTTTTTGGATTTGTAATTACATACTCGTCATCTGTGAAATATCCATATTTAGATTCAAAATATTTTTTCATAATGACCTCCTAATATTTAAATTTAATTTCTTTATTTTTATAACCACAAATTTTATATACTCCATCTTTAAAATCAATATCATTATTCTCACAATAAATTTCTTTATTAAACTTTATGTACTCTTCATCTTGTTTACAAAGAAAAGTTATTTCATTGGGATTTTTATTTACAATTTCACATGTTGAATATATTAATTCTAATTCATCATTTAAATGTAGTTTATAAGGTAACAATAAACCACTTCGGCCACTTATTCTTATTTTTTTCTCATCAAATATTTTAGAATTATTTATAATAAGTTCTATATCTTTAGTATAATCATCTAAATTATGTAAAAATATCAAATATCCATTATTTATTCTTTTTAATCTAACATCAACATCTTTAGTTTGTATTATCTTTTTTATTCCAAAAAACTTTAAAAGTTTATCTACATGTTCTATATGATGATTATATTGCATGTCAAAATTAATTCCTAAAACTAAAACATTACCTTTCCCTTTATTTTTTTCAAAAGCTACAACCTCGTTTTTCCCAGAAGTTCCAAGCACTTTAAAATCTCCATCAAAAACCTGAGTATTATTAGTTGCGATACTATCTGTATCTAATACCTTTATAAAATCATATGTATATTTTTTAATTATAGAAACTTCTAAAAAATCTTTTAGAATACTACATTTGTTTCCGTACATATCATATTCTGGAATTTCAGGGTATAATAATAAATTTCCTCCTTTTTCTAAAAATTCTACTAATTTTAATTGTGTCATTTTATCCATGTATTTAGTAGAAAAAACAATTAATTTGTTCATATCTATATCTATTTCATCATTCAATAAATTAATTCCCTTTACTTGGTAATTGTTTAATAAAATTCCTCTTAAAAAACCATAATACAATGCCGAATTTCTTTGTTTTTTAATATGATTTGCTATTTCATTGTTATAATTAAATTCTGTTTTGAAATAATCAGGATAAATGCCGAAAATTACATCATATTCTTGTGTTGAATTTAATATCTCATTTTCTAAAGCTTTTAAGGTTTTTATAGTATTTTTTATATAATCATATGAAATTCTTGTCTTACCATTAGGTCCTATAGGAGCTTGCCAATCATGATATTTATTAAAGATCCATATATCATCTTCAAAATGCTCTCCACCTACAAACATGTAATAATTAATACATTTCATTCCCGTGCTAAAGCATATTCGAGTATTTAATGCATGACTGGTAGGTTGAAGTTTAGGATAACTAAAGATTGAACCGGATTGAAATTCTGCTGAAAAAAGAGGTTGTTCTTTATTTTGCATTACTTCTGTAAATAAATTTGATATAATTAAATCCGTATAATTTTCCGGAACTGGATTTCCAATATAGTAATCACCAGCAGTAAGTACATTTTCTATTTTCAAAGCTTCTTTTAATTGAGATAACCCTATAGGATATTCATTACCTCTTTTTGCATAATCATGTGTAGTAAATCCATGAACATTTATAACAAAAGGAACTTTAATATTATTAGTAAAAGAAATAAGTTTTTCAAAATATTTTTTATAATAAATTCTCATAAAATCCATAAATTTATTTTGAATTACCATATCTTCCTTAAAATTAATGGGAACGTCTTTGTCAACCCCTATATATTCTTTGAACATATTTAGTGTAAACTCGCTGAAGTCTGGTTGATTTGTAACCCAATTCAACATTCCAACTTCATTATCTAATTGGAACATAATAACTGTTCCATCTTCTATAAATTCTTTTATCTCATCTAATATTACTGAATACCATTTTTCTACTAAATTTAAGAAAGTTGGATGCAATAACGAAACTACTCTAGTTGGATGGATATTCCCATCAATATCCTTTGCAACTACTTCAGGATATTTTTCATATATCCAATGAGGTAATCCTTCATTTTTTAATTCTGACATAACATATGGACCTGGCCTTACTAAACAAAATAATTGTTCTTCTCTAATTAAAGATAAGAATTCTTTTATATTTTTATTACCTTCAAAATCAAAGTTATTTTCAGTTTTTTCGTGTATTATCCAAGGAATATAAGTACTGACAAGATTAAAGCCTGCAGCTTTAATCTTTTTAATTCTATCTTTCCATTCTTCTTTTTTTACTCTGAAGTAATGTAACTCACCACCAATAATCATTTTAGGAGAATTGTCAATATAAATATTTTGGTTTTTTATCGAAATAATAGTAATCACCCTTTCAAAATTCAGTGAAACGTTTCGATAGAATTATATACTATTTAACATATTTTTCAAAACATAGTATTTGGAGCAAATAACAGATTTTTGCTTATAATCATATTTAATATATTATATATAAAAATATTCATCATTTATCTTTTTATCGAAACGATTCATTATATGATATAATTGAATTGAAAGGAGTGAAAATATGGCTACAATAAAGGATGTTGCTAAATTAGCGGGCGTTTCTATTTCGACAGCATCTTATGCATTAAATGGAAATGAAAAAATTAGTGAAGCAACTAAGAAAAAAGTTTTAGAAGCAGCTAAAAAATTAAAATATAAACCAAACCAATTTGCGAAGAATTTAAAACAAGTGAAAAATGACTTTATTGCAGTTGTTTTGAATGAAGCTTTTGGCCCTTTTTATGATAATTTAATAAAAGGAATTCAAGATAGCGCTTCTTTAGCAGGGTATGATATTATAATATTTTTAGAAAGTGGCCTTACTAAAAAAACTTTAATCAACTTTTTTAAACAAAAAATAATTAAAGGAACTATAATAATGTCTTCTACAATAACAAATGATGAAATTGATGAAATATCAAAAGAAAAGATTCCTATAATACTATTAGACAGAAAATGCAAAAACTTAAATGCTTCAAGTGTTTTAATAGATAATGAAAAAGGTGCATATTTGGCAACAAAACATTTAATTGAACTAAATCATAAAAAAATAGCATTTATAAGCGGACCAAAAGATTCCTTTGATAACAATCAACGATTAAAAGGATATAAAAAAGCATTAAAAGAATTTAATATACCATACAATCACTCATTAATTATAAAGGGTGATTTTACAGAAAAATCTGGTTATGAATCAGTAAAAAAATTTATTAATAAAACTAAAGAAATTCCTAGTGCTTTTTTTTCTTCGAATGACGAAATGGCAATAGGAGCCTTAAAAGCTTTTGAGGAATTAAATTTAAAAGTTCCAGAAGATATATCCTTAGTAGGGTTTGATGATATAAAAGAATTAAATTATATAGAACCAAAATTAACTACTATAAAAAGACCAATGTATGAGCTTGGCTCTCATTCAGCACATCTTTTGTTCAATTTAATTCAAGGAAGATCTTCTAATACAAATTTATTATTAGACGTCAATTTAATAATAAGAAATTCTACCGCTAGATACAAAGGAGATAGAAAATGATTGAAAAGCTAATTAAAAAAATGACTTTAAAAGAAAAAATTGGACAATTAGTTCAATTTGGAAAATTAAAAGAAGAGCAATTAAAGCTTTTAAAAAATGGAGAAATAGGTTCTTTTTTAAATGTATATTCTCCTAAAAAGATTAATGAATTACAAAATAATATCATGAACTCAAAAAATCCCATACCATTATTAATAGGTGATGATGTTATCCACGGCTATAAAACTATTTTTCCTATCCCTTTAGCTTTAAGTTGTAGTTGGAACTTAGAATTAATAGAAAAAACTTGTGAAATTACTGCAAGAGAAGCCGCCGCAGATGGCATAAACATGATTTTTGCACCAATGGTAGATATTTCATATGATCCAAGATGGGGAAGAGTTGCTGAAGGAAATGGAGAAGATCCATATTTAGGTACAGAAATAACAAAAGTACGAGTAAGAGGATTACAAAAAAATAATTGGGATGATTTACCTCACGTTACTGCTTGTGTTAAACATTATGTTGGCTATGGCGCTGTAGAAGGTGGTAGAGATTATAACTCTGTCGATGTATCAGAAAGAAAATTAAGAGAAATATATTTAAAACCATTTATTGGAGCTATTGAAGAAAATGTAGGTTCATTAATGGTTTCTTTTAATGAATTTAACGGAATTCCTCCTTCAGCAAATACATATTTAACAAAAAAAATATTAAGAGAAGAGCTTAATTTTAATGGCGTTGTTGTAAGTGATTGGGAATCTATAAAAGAAACTATATTACATGGTGTTTCAAAGGATGAAAAAGAAGCTGCTTTAAAAGCATTATTATCAACAGTTGATATAGATATGAATTCAGCTGTATATCTAAATAATTTAGAAAATATAATAAAAGAAAATCCTGAGTTAGAAAATTTAATTGATGATGCAGTATTAAGAATATTAAAATTAAAAGAAAAACTAAACCTCTTTGAAAAACACATCATCCCAGAAAATAATGCAAAAGAATTTAGAAAACCAGAATATGTAAATATTGCTAGAAAAGCTGCTTTAGAATCTATTGTTTTATTAAAAAACGAAAATAATATTCTTCCATTAAAAGGAATTAATAAAATAGCTTTAATTGGTCCTTTAGCTAATGATAATCATTCGCCATTAGGTTGTTGGTCATGCAAAGGTGAAGAAAGTAATGTCGTAACTGTATTATCTGCATTTCAAAACAATACTGAATATGAAATAATGTATGAAAAAGGTTGTGATATTTTTAAATATAACGAAGAAGAAGCTAATAAAGCATTAAATATAGCTTCTAAATCTGATGTAGTTGTAGCTGTTTTAGGTGAAACTAAAGAAATGAGCGGTGAGAATAATAATAGAAGCAATATTGAATTACCTGTTGCACAAAAAAGATTATTAAAAAAACTAAAGAAAGTTAATCCAAATATAGTTTTGGTATTATTAAACGGAAGACCTTTAACTTTAGAATGGGAAGATAGAAATATTCCAGCAATTGTAGAAGCATGGCATTTGGGAGATGAATCTGGTAATGCTATTGTTGATATATTAACAGGAAAATATAATCCATCTGGAAAATTAACAATGACATTTCCAAGAAAAATTGGGCAAATCCCTATATATTATAATCATAAAAATACTGGGAGACCATATGTGAGAAATTATCTTGATACAAAAAATACACCTCTTTATCCATTTGGTTATGGTTTAAGTTATACAAATTTTGAATATAGTAATTTCCAAGTAGAAAAACAAGAAGATATAATAAAATTGAAAGTTGATATAACTAATACTGGAAAAGTTTTAGGAGAAGAAATTTGTCAGATATATTTTAGAGATGTATATGCTAGAGTTTCAAGACCTGTAAAAGAATTAATTAGATTCAAAAAAATTAACTTAAACCCTGGTGAAACTAAAACTATATCTTTTGAAATACATATATCAGAACTTTATTATTTAGATGAAAATTTAAATTTAACTATTGATAATGGAAGTATAGAATTTTTTGCTGGTACTAATAGCCAAAAACTTTTAAAGCAATCAATAGAAATATAGAAGAGGCAATTCCTCTTCTATATTTTAAAATTAATCCAAACATTTCTTTTATAATGACAGTATGGTTGTTTACCTGTCCTAACATAATAATCCTGATGATAATCTTCTGCTGGATAGAATTCTTTTGCTTTTTCAATAGAAGTTTCTACAGTGTATTTCTCTTCTAAAATCTTTTTTAATTTTTCTGCAGTTTCTTTTTGTTTTTCATTTGTATAAAATATTACACTTCTATATTGAGTTCCAACATCGGGCCCTTGCCTATTATATTCTGTAAAATCATGTATTTCAAAAAAGTACTTAATCAACTCTTCATCAGAAATTATATCTTTGTCATATATAACTTTAACAGTTTCAGCGTGTCCTGTTCTTCCTGTACAAACATCTTCATATGTAGGATTTTCTAAATGGCCTCCCATGTATCCAACTTCTGTATCAATAACACCTTCAAGTTTTTTAAATAAATGCTCTACACCCCAAAAACACCCAGCTGCAAAATAAATTATATCTTTATTCATATCATCTCTCCTTATTTAATTATTTTAAATTTATACTCATTACATATATTATATTGTATTTTTGTTAATTATTTGTTATAATCTTTGTAAAGGTAATAGTTAGGAGGACTAATGAAAAAAATACTTTTATTAACTTTTATATTAGCTTTGGTACTGTATTTTCCTAAAAATGAATACAATCATTTTTTTGATATTTCATCTAAATTCGCTTTAATACCGAAATTAGATGAAAATTATGTTCCTCAAGGTTTAAGCTATTTTAATGATTGGATTATCATCTCATATTATAGTAATGAGAATAATTCAAGTATTTTGGTTGTATTAGATAAAAACACTGGAGAATTTATTAAATACTTAAGTATCTACTTTTCAAACGGGAAACCATATACAGGTCATGCTGGCGGAATAGCTGTTAGCAAAAAATATGTATGGATATCTTCTGATTATCATCTATACAAGATAAGAATAAATGATTTAATTAATACTGAATCTGGAAATAAAATTACTATTATAGATAGTTTTAAAATTCCAGTAAAAGGTGCTTTTGTTCAATATTATAATAATCATATTTGGGTGGGAGAATTTTATCATTTTTATGATTATCTAACAAATCCATCTCATAGGTTAATTAATAGAAAAGGTACAGAATATAATGCATGGATAACTGGTTTTTTATTAGATGAAAATGAAAATATTTCTTCTCTTGAATATATATTATCAATACCAGATATTGTTCAAGATATAGAATTTACTGAAAATTATATAGTTTTAAGTAGATCATATGGTAGAAAAAACGATTCAAAATTAGAATTTTATCCTAATGTTTTAAATGAAAAACCACATGGAAAAATAAATAATATTCCTCTTTGGTTTTTAGACAATCCAGTAAAAACAATAAATATTTTACCTATGTCAGAAGGTATATCAAAAATAGATAATTCTTTATATATTTTATTTGAATCAGCTGCTTTAAAATATATTCATTCAGGAAAATATCCAACAAAATATATATGGAAACTTAATTTAGAAAAGTTGGTGCTTAAATGATTTTAGATATATTTTAACCTTAATTCCTAATGTATATAAGGCTGGGAAATGGGCATATAGCCCTTCGGGCGTGCCAATGGCAGTATTAACTGGTAAAATTGCTGCAGATAAAATTTGAGGTGATAATATGATTAAGATGGCTTATTTTTCAGGAACAGGAAATACTGAATATGTTTCAAAGCTATTAAAAGAGAAATTAGACTCTATGGGGAAAAAAGTTGAAATAACAAAAATTACTTTAAAAAATTATGATTATTCTATAGATGATTGCGAATTATTTATATTGATATATCCTATTCATTCTTTTGATGTTCCTTGGCCAGTATATAAATGGCTTAAAAATATTAAAATTAATAGTGTAAAAACTGCCATTTTATCTGTTTCTGCAGGTGGATATATACCTACAAATAGTGGTTCAAGAATAAAATTAAAGAAATTCTTTAATAAAAAAGATTGTGAGATTTTTTACGAAGATGATATTCAAATGCCTTTAAATTGTATTAAACCAATGGAAGAAAAAGAAATATATCAAATCTTAGAAAAATTACCTAATAAGATTGAGGAAGTTGCTAATAATATTGTAAATAATGTACCAAAAAGCACAAATGTACATTTTAAAGGTTTAATGTTATCTAAAGTTTCTACATTTCAAAACTTTTTTGCAAAAATATTTGCAAAAGGTTATGTAGTTAATGACAAATGTAATTTATGTCAATTATGTATAAATAACTGTCCCACTAATAATATATTTTTAAAGGATAATAAAATCAAATTTGGAATGAATTGTTCACTTTGCCTAAATTGCATATATAATTGTCCTCAAAATGCTATAGAGCAAAAAAAATTTTCATTTATGGTTTTAAAAGACGGGTATAATTTGAAAAAATATATAAATGATAAGGTATAATATCAATAGAGAGAGGTCTATAAAAATTGGAGGTGATTAAATGAAAAAATGTGGAAGAGAAGTTTTAAAATCAAATTGGAAAATGTTAGAAGTTGAAAAGCCTGATAGAGCTAAAAAGATACCTATACCTCCATATATTAAGCCGTATGATGAAAATGGAGAATTTATAGATTTAATTCCACCAGAAAATATTAAACTTGGAGATATTGATATTAGAAGCGTTTTAGAAAATAGAAAAAGTAGAAGAACTTTTGAAGATAAACCTTTAACCTTAGAAGAATTATCTTATTTATTATATTATACTCAAGGTGTAAAAAGTATAGTAAAAAATAAAGTTACTTTTAGAACTGTCCCTTCTGCTGGTGCAACACATCCTCTAGAAACATATTTATTAATATTTAATGTTGAAGGTATAGAAAAAGGGTTATATAGGTATATTCCAACAATACATAAGCTGTTATTAATAAAAAAAGGAGATTTTTCTAAAGAAATAGTAGATGCAACCTTAGGTCAAACATTTATTGGAAAAAGTGCTGTTGTTTTTGTTTGGACTGCTATACCTTATAGAACCGAATGGAAGTATTCATTTGAAGCGCATAAGACTATTGCTATTGATGCTGGACATGCTTGTCAAAATTTATATTTAACTGCCGAATCAATTAATTGTGGGACTTGTGCGGTTGCAGCTTATGACCAAGAGGCAATGGATAAATTAATAGGTGTTGATGGAAATGACGAATTTGTTGTTTATTTAGCTCCTGTTGGAAAAATAAAATGATATTATATATTAAAATAGTGGAATAGCGCTTTTGCTATTCCACTATTTTGTTTATCCTTTCTATAAAAAAATCTTTGTCGATTGGTGTAAATATATCTTGAGGATATAAATATATATTAGCAAAAATTTCGTCTATAGGGTCTATTACTAATTTTAAGTTTGTTCCATTTATATAGTCAACAATTTCTTTAAGTAATTTCACGGAATCTTTATTATCTGTATTTATTTTGAATTTCCATGTTTCTATTTTTTCTCCTTTTATTTCCAAAACTTCTATCTCATATTTATCCACAAAATCACTCCTTTAATATATTGTATACTTTATCAATATTATCTTTAAATGTTGCTATTATTTCACCTTTTGAAATATCAAATTCTTTTTGGGATATGCTATAAACTTCCATTCCAGCTTCTTTTGCAATTAAAACACCTGCAGCTAAATCCCATGGGCCTAATCCATATTCCCAATATCCATCAATTTTACCTTCAGCTAACATACATAATTCTCCAGCTGCACTACCTAAAATTCTTACTTCATGAATATTTTTTTGAACTTTAGATATTGTTTCATAGGCTTTTTTAAATAACTCTTCTTCATATGGCCATCCAGTTACAAACATTGATTCACTTAATTTCTTATAATCATTTCTAAATAACCTAACTCCATTTAAATAAGAGCCTTTACCTTTTTCTGAATAATATAATTTGTTTGTTTCAGGTAAATATACAACACCATATTTAATTGCTCCATCATCCATCATTCCAATAGATATGGAATAAAAATCCATTCCATGAACATAGTTTAATGTTCCATCTAAAGGATCAATTATAAATACTTTTTTACCATGCTTTAATAACCTTTTATCTCCATTCCATGTTTCTTCCGCTAAAATAATCGCATCAGACATTTCATTCATTATAATATCTACTATTAATTTTTGGGATTCTAAATCCGCTTCACTTACTAAATCAGAAGATGATTTTTTTGTTTGAATATTTTTTAATTTCTTCTTTTTCATTAAAAGAATATCCCCTGCTTCTTTTGCAGCTTTTATCATTATCTGCAAAATATCCATATTATCACCCCGATATTTCCTTTTTAATTTTTTGAGAATACATGTGGGCTAATCTTGTTGGTTCTGGAATTTTGTATTTTGATGTATATTCCAATGTTATTTCTTTTGCTTCATTAATCGTTATGTAATTCCCAGGAGACACAAAAACAGGTTTTACTTTTTCCCGTGTTCTTAAAACTACTCCTATTTTATTTTTACTTTTATCATATAAATATGAAAAACATCCCTTTTGAATACAAGGTTCATCATATGTACCATATAATCTTGATTTAGCTATACCAATTGTAGGTAGGTTTATAAAAAAGGAACCATGAGTTGCAATGCCCATTTTTCTTGGATGGGCTATTCCTTGACCATCAAAAAATACTAAATCTGGCTTTGTTTTTAATTTTTTCCATGCTTCTAAAAACACAGGTAATTCCCTAAAAGCTAATAATCCAGGAATATATGGAAACTCTATTTTTTGGTAATGATAAACTAAATCTACTAATTTAAACGTTTCATCTATCACTACAATTATTGCAATTCCAAGATCATTTAAAAAAGACAAGTCTACACCTGCTACTATTTCAGGAAATTTATTAAATGGTTTTAGTTCCAATTTATCTATTAAATTTTTTTGTATTTCAATACAATGTTTAGGATTCAAATTTTTAAAATCATGAATATTAATTATTTCCATTTTCTATTAAAACCACCGCATATGCTTCAATACCTTCATTTTTCCCGCCAATTCCTAAACCATTACCAGATTTACCTTTAATATTAATTTGAGAAATATCAATATTCATTAATTTTGCTAAAGTTTTTTTTATTTCATTTTTATATGGATTCAACTTAATATATGAAGTTACTACTGTTGTGTCAATATTTATTATCTTAATATCTTTTAGTTGTTCCATTGTTTTTTTTAGCAGTATTTTACTATCAATATTCTTATACTCTTCAGTTTCTGGAAATAATTCACCAATATTTTCCATACCTAATGCACCTAATAGTGCATCTATAATAGAATGAATAAGGACATCCCCATCAGAATGTCCTTTTAAACCTTTATTAGAAGGTATTTCAACTCCACCTATATATAATTTTTTATTATTTTCAAATGGGTGAACATCATAACCAAACCCTACTCTCACTATTTTAACCTCACAGGCATTACAATATACATATATGAATCATCGCCAACAGGTTTTATCATTGTTTGAGAGCTTTCGCTTGTAATATTAAATTCCACTTCAGATGTACCAATATGATCTATGGCTTCTCTTAAATATTTTGGTGAATAAGCAATAATTATATCTTCACCTTCTTTTTCGATTTCTAATTCTTCAACAGCTAACCCTACTTCTGGAGATTTTGCGGTTAATTCCATAATACTATCTTTTATTTCCATTTTTACCTGATCATTTTTTGCAGCAATTGAAACCCTTTTTAATACTTTTAAAAATAAATCTGTTGAAGTAATAACCTTTGTTTTAAATGCCTGAGGTATTATTCTTACATAATCAGGAAATGTTGCATCTACAACATTCAAGATAATTTCTATATTATCATCATCAAGGAAGAACAATACTCTTGCACCATCGAAAAATAATTCAACATTTTCCGTTTTAGAGCTTCTTAACACATTCAGTAGCTCTTCCATACTCTTTAAAGATAATAAAAATGATGGTGGTGTGTTAACTATGTCCATGGATAATTCAGATAAAGCTAATCTATATCCATCTGCAGCTACTAATGTTAGATATCCACCTTCCCTGAAATCCCAATATATTCCATTTAAATTCCTTGACACATTTTCTGAATCTCTTAATGCACAAAATATTACTCTTTCTATCATTGATAATAACTTTTGTCTTTCAAAAGTAATTATTCCCTCTTCAACTTTATTGGGAACTATTTCCGGAAATTCATCTGGATCCATTGTTGGTAATAAAAACTCTGATTTTCCTGCTATTACCTTTATATTTTTATCTTCTAAATATATGTCAATACTTTCAAAACTCAAATTTTTAATTATATCCATAAAGTTTGTTGCATCTATAACAAATTCTGGTTTTATTTCTTTTTTTACTATATCTTCAAATAACACTTCATTGTTTTCTTCCACAATATCTTCATTTTCATCTATAGCTTCATTTTCTTTTGTTTCTGTTTCAGATTCAAATAAATCATTAGTAACTTTTTCAACTTTTTCAAAGATTATATTTTTAATAACACCATGAAATGCTGTTTGTAAATCCGTTGCATATAAATGCAAATCATTTTCTTTAACAGAAAACTTAAAGCCAGAAAGTACTGGGTTAGTAGTTTTTTTCGCTACCGCTTTAGATGCCATATCCATCAGAGAATTTAATTTATTTCTTTCTACCTGTAATTTATATATCATTTTTCAACCTCCTCTATTATATTTTTTTCTTATAATCTATTTTACAATAAAAAGGGCATAAAAATCAAGCTTTTAACAAAATTAAGGTATAATATATTTAAAGCTAATAGAATAATTTTATTGAATCTAATACACAAATAAAAGGGAGGTATATAAATGACTAATCGTCCAGTAATTCTAGGGCATAGGGGATATAGAGCAAAATATCCTGAAAATACTATTTTAGCTTATAAGAAAGCTTTGGAATGTGGTGCAGATGGTGTAGAATTAGATGTTCAATTATCAAAAGATGGCGCTTTAATTATTCATCACGATGACAATTTTGAAAAAATTACCGGAGATAAAACAAAGATTAATGAATTAACCTCTAAAGAAATAAAAAAGATAAAAATTGAAGGAGAATCTGTTCCAACATTAGAAGAGGTATTTATAAAGCTTCCAGATTATGCATATATCAATGTTGAAATAAAAGATGTAAAAGCAACAGAGATGGCATATAATACGGTAAAAAGTTTTAATGCTTTAGAAAGAGTTTTGTTTTCTTCTTTTAAACCGGAAGCATTAAAAATATTAAGAAAGTTAGATAAAAACGTGGATTTAGGACTTTTAATTGAAGATAAAGAAATGGTCGAACAAATTATTCCTTTACATAAAGAATATGGATTTTATTCCATTAATTTACCTGTTGAAGGAATAGAAATGCTTGGCTTGGATAATTATAAAAATCTTATTTCTCAATTTATGGAATTAGGACTTCACATAGTATTCTGGACATTAAATGACATTGAAACATTAGAAAAATTAAAAGGATATTTTGATGCTATAATAACTGATAATGTCGAATTAATTGTTAATTATTATGAAAAAAAGTAGCTGGATTTTTCCAGCTACTTTGTATTATACATCAAAGAAATTTTTACATTTTTAACCCATAAATCCGCTGACAATTCTTTATCATCACTACTACAAAAAGTCCAAAAAATAATCCTCAAATATTCTGCTTTTTTGTTTTGGGCAAGGTCTTTAATATCAAAAGAGATTTCAAATGGTTTATATACAGAAGCATATAATCTATTTATCCATTTATGTTTTTCAAATGGGTACGCATCTGTTCCCCAAGCATATGCAATTCTATTAATTTCTTTTTTATTTTCATCAAGCACAACAAAAATAATTCCTGCAATAGCATACTTCTCTTTTGATAACTTCAAAGATTTTGTTGTAAATCCCATTATATCAGAAGAAAAGAAAATATTTGTATTATTAGAATAAGGTAATTTAAAATCTTTATATAAATTATTTTCTGTATACCCGTCTTTATGTATTCTCAACCATTTTTGGTCATCTACTTTATCAAGATATATCAAACTTCCTTCTTTTCTTCTTCCACCAATTTTCCAATCTTTATAATTTTTTGACATTTCATATTCATAATTAAACTTTTCTTTTATAATCTCTACTTTTACAAGACTACTTTTTGGAATTTTGATTAAATTGCTTTCTTGCTGAACAGTAAAAATACCCTTTTGATATTGAATCAAATTTCCAGAAATAATTTTTCCATCTTTCAAATAAAATTTTTCACCAAAAGCAAACAAACTCGTAATAAGAATTAATAATATTAATATGCGTTTCATTTCCTCTCCCCCTTTTTTATTGATATAATTAATTATATCATATATCAAAAAATTCCAAATCTTCTTTGAGAATATTCATTGCTATATCTCTATCAATTGTTGAAATCACTCCAATTGGAGCAAAAATATAATTTCTATCATATCCAATCTTTTTTATATCTTTTGGTAATAATTCATAAGGGTATTTTTTATGTTGCCATATTATAGAACTCATTATATCTTTATTAAATCTGGATCTTGTTAATACACCACCAGTTCCAAAAATATATTTTATTGCTGTTAAATCTTTTCCCTGTGCTATTGTCTTTCTACCGAGCGGAGTATATATATGTTTTTTCTTTCCAGCATGCCTTCTAATTCCTTCAACAAAACAATATTCAGCTAATGTTGCCATAAATCTTTCATTTTTTTCGCTTTTCGGATATGGAGATATTTCTTTTACCAGTTCATCATAATTTTCAAACTTTTCTCTTAAATTATTTTCACCAATTAAATCTATTACGGTATGAGCATTTACAAATACTCCCATATCACCTTCAACAGTTCTTTTGGATACCGGTTCAGGGGAAGTCATTATACTCTGTATTTCAGGATCACCTTCGGTAACAGAATCAACATCTGTTGTTGCTCCGCCAATATCTACAGTTAATACATGTTCATATAACTCACTTAATAATTGCGTTGTTCTCATTACTGCTGCTGGAGTAGGAATAATATTTTCGTCAACATATTCTTCTATTTTTTCCATACCTGGTGCATGAATTATATGTTCTGCAAATACTTCTTGAATTACTTTTCTTGCAGGTTCAACATTTAACTGATCTACTTTAGGATACACATTTTCCGTAACATATAACTTTTTATTTGATAATATTTCTTTGATTTCGTCAACAACAGATACATTTCCTGCATAAACAATGGGGCTATTCAACGGTAAATCTCTTAATAGTTCAGCATTATGTAATACAGTTTCTTCTTCACCATAATCCACGCCACCAGCTAAGAATATAAGATTAGGTTGTATTTCCATTATTTTTTTTAAATGTGATTTTCTCATTTTTCCTGCAGTAACATATTTTATAACTCCACCTGCACCTAGAGCAGCTTCTCTTGATGCTTTTACAGTCATATCGTATACAAGGCCATGAACAGTCATTTTTAAGCCACCTGCTGCAGAAGAGGTGGCTAAAAATTTATTCCATGATATTTTTTCTCCTAATTTTTTTTCAATTACTTTTAATGCTCTTTCAATACCAATTGTAATATCTCCTTCGTTTATAGTTGTATAATGTTCTCCTTGAGCTAAAATAATAGGTTTTTTGGTATCTATTTTATCAAAAGCAGTTACAATAGTTGTAGTACTTCCAATTTCTGCTGTTAATAAATCTACTTTCATTTATTCACCTCTTTCTTATATTTTATATTATTATATCATATAAGAAATTAGAAGTACAAATAATAAATAAAAAACCTTTCAGAATAATCTGAAAGGTTTAGTGAATTAATATTCAACTTTTTCTGTATGTCCAAAAGAAACTGTATTGTCTGTTACATAAACTTCTTTTAAAGTTACCTTTATTCCAACAAAATCTGTAGGTTCTCCAGGTAAGTTTTTCAAATATGGGAATTTTTGTAATATCATACCAAAAACTTTCATAACTCCTTCTGGATCTTCAATTACCTCTGCTTTCCCAGTACCTTTAATATATACTAGTTTTAATAAATCTTCAAATGATGGGCAATCATGATCTATAACAACTGATACATTTGGATTGTTTTTTATTTCATTTACTTTATTTGTCATTTTATGAGTAATGAAATATAATTCGTTTTCATTTTCTCCCATTACATAATCAACACCCCTAGCTTTTGGAAAACCATTTAAATCTACTGTTGCAATGTGCATTAAATTATGTGATTCTACTACCTTTCTCACTTTTTCTTTTAACATTATTTTCCCTCCTTTATTAAATAATTAAATATATTTTCTACAAAATTAATTAAAGCTGAAGAATTCTTTTCCACTTTAGCTCTAAGTATTGCTCCTTCAAAAGAATAAACAATAAAAGATGCTAATGATTTAGAATTTTCATATCCTTCATTATCTAATACAATGGATATTTCATTTTCAAAATAAGTTATCCATTCTAATAACTTTTCTCTTGCTTTTTCGCTTAAATCTGATATTTCTAAAATTAAATTTCCTATAGGACATCCACCATAATAATTTAATTCTTTATATCTTTCAAAATAAAAATTAAATAATTCTTTTAATCCTTCTATATTTGGGCTTTTTCTAATAGACATATTTATAATATTTTTTAAATCTTCAAAATGTAGATTAATAACTTCTAATAAAAGTTCTTCTTTACTAGAAAAATAATTATAGAAAGAACCTTTTGGGATATTTAATTCATTTAATATCATTTGTATCCCAACATTGTTATAACCTTTTAAATGAAATAATTTTGCAGCAGTTTTAATAATTAGTTCTTTTCTTGAAATATTATTATTTTTATTCATTTAATCCCTCCAAATAGACCGGTCGTCTTATTATATCATAATAAAACTTATATGTCAACAAAAATCCTCCTCAAATGAGGAGAATCTAGTATATTCCATTTATATATTCAAATAATCTATCTAAACCTTTTTCTAATATTTCAATTGAATTTGCGTAGGATATTCTTATAAATCCTTTTGCCCCAAAACCACTACCTGGAATCACAGCTAATTTTTTAGTTTTTAATAATTGATTGGCAAAATTCAAATCATTATTATCGTATTTTGAAATATTAATAAATAAATAAAAAGCACCATATGGATATACATATTCCAAATCAGATTCTTTCATTTTTTCAATAACGTATTTTCTTCTTTCATTAAATTTATTTATATAATAATCTATATTTACATCAAAAGCTGCAAGTGCACCATATTGAGCGGGAGTATTAATATTAGAAGATATATGGCTTTGTATCTTTTTTATTTCTTTCGATATTATTAAAGGAGCAACAGAATAACCAACTCTCCATCCTGTCATTGACCATGTTTTTGAAAAAGCATTAATTATTATCGTTTTTTCTCTTAAACTCTCTATTTCTGCTGGAGAAAAAAATTTTCCTTCAAATACGAGTTTTTCATAAACTTCATCGCTTATCAAATATATATTTCTATCTTTTATTAATTCAGCTATTTCTAAAAAAGTTTCTTTAGGATAAACTGCACCTGTTGGATTATTCGGAGAATTTATTATAATAGCTTTTGTTTTTTCACTTAAATATGGTTCTATATCGGAAGCTTTTGGAATAAAATTATTTTTAAATTTTAATGGAACATGTACAGGAATTCCTCTTGCCAATTTAATTTGTGCTTCATAACTTACCCATGATGGATCTAATACAATTACTTCATCACCTGGATTCAATATAGCTAATAATGTATTATATAATGCCTGTTTTCCACCATTTGAAACTACAATATTTTCTGCATTATAATCTGTGTTTCTTGAAGCATTTATGAATTCAGCAATTTTTTCTCTTAATTCTAAAATACCTGCAGAATTAGTATATTTTGTTTTTCCTTCAACCATTGCTTTATAGGCACTCTCAATAATTTCTTTTGGTGTAATAAAATCAGGCTCGCCAGCTGTTAATTTTACAACATCATGCCCCGCTTTTTCCATTTCAATTGCTTTAGCATTTAGTTCCAATGTAATAGATGGTTGAATACTTTTTACAATTTTAGAAATCAAAATAATCCCTCCATTTATAATTTATCATTCTTATTTTACTCCGTTATGAAAAATTTTTCAATATCGAAATTACCTCATTTTTGTTAAAAATTAAACAATATAGTATTTTATACCTATAAATTAAAAAAAAATAAATGAGCAATTGCTTGCTCATTTATTCATAATATTCTATTTCTAATCCAAGTTTTTCTAATTTTTCAAACAACTTTTCATAACCTCTGAATATATGATCTACATTATTTATTATTGTTTCTCCATCTGCAATTAAAGAAGCTATTAATAATGCCGCTGATGCTCTCAAATCTGTTGCTTCTAAAGGCGCACCGGATAATTTAGTAACTCCTGTAATAATAGCTGTATTTCCTTCAACAAATATTTTAGCTCCCATACGATTGAGTTCATCAACATGATTAAAACGAGTTTTAAAAACATTTTCTGTAATTGATGATCTCCCAGGAATCAGACTCAATAAAACCATTAATTGGGGTTGTAAATCAGTTGGAAAACCTGGAAATGTAGCCGTTTCAATATCTACAGGAGATAATTCTAACTTTGAAATCCCTTCTATTGTTAAAATATTATTTTTCATAGTATAATTTATACCAATTTTTTCAAATATATCCAATAACGAGAATATATGTTCTTCAATAACATTATTTAAAGTCACTTTTTCCCCCATTATCGCTCCTAATATTGCATAGGTACCAGCTTCTATTCTATCTGGAATAATAGTATACTCAGTACCGTATAATTCCTTTACTCCACATATTTTTATGTTAGAAGTTCCATGTCCTTCAATTTTAGCTCCCATTGATATTAAAAAGTTACATAAATCCACAATCTCTGGTTCTTGAGCACAATTTGTCAGTATTGTTTCGGTTCCATCTAATAACACTGCAGTAGTTATAAGATGTTCAGTTGCTCCAACACTTGGAAAAGGTAAAGAAATATGCACTTTTTCTGGTGCTCCTATAAATTTCGAATGTGTAAACCCATGTTCTATTTGAGATTCAATACCCAATTTTTTTAATCCTTCAAGATGAAAATTAACAGGTCTAACTCCTATTGAGCATCCTCCCGGTAATGCAACTTTTGCATAACCATTTCTTATTGTCAATGGTCCTAAAACATTAAATGATGCCCTCATACGTCTTACAGGACCATATGGCAAAACCGAATTCATATTTGAATATCTTTCAATGATTAAAGAAGATTCATCCCAGGTTATTTTTTTTCCAGCATTTTCTAAAATCTCTATCATTGTATTTACATCAGCTAAATTTGGTATATTATGAAGTATTATTTTTTCATCCGTCAATAATGTAGCTGCTAAAATAGGTAAAGCAGAGTTCTTTGACCCTGATATTGTTATTTCGCCATTAGCCCTCTGAGGTCCAAAAACTTTAATTTTCCCCATAGTCTCTATCTCCAATCTGTGTTCCATTTTTTATCCTCCAATCTAGATCTAATCAAAAAATTTCAATATCTCCTCCGTTGATGTTAAATCCTTTGGTAAATAGAAAGAATAAAATTCCAATGTTTCAGGTGATTTGGTAAAATTCTTTAATTGATATTTTAATCTATCTGAAATTTTAAATAATACTTCTTCATCTATGTCTGGGATTATAATGGTAAATGTAATTTTTGAGTATCTCATTACAAGGTCCAATGGAAGTCTTACATTACTCCTTAAAATTTTTCCTATTTCCATTTCTGGGCCTTTATGATATTCCCCATTGTAATTAAGGTCTTTTAATTCTGGTATCTTTATTATTAATAACCCATAGTTATTTCCACTTTCAAATGCTTTCTCCAGTAATAAAAAGAATACTTTATCGAAAAATTCTCTTGAGTAAACTCTACTTGCTGGATCTATAAATTTTCTCTCAATAAATCCTTCTACAAAATCACTATATGCATTTACTTCTTCCTTTGTGAAGTTATTATATTCATCCATTAATCTGTTTGTTTCATTTATAATTTCTTTCATATTTTTTATTTCTTCTTTAAGCTCTTTTATTGTTTCCTTCAATTTATTATTCTCTTCTTCCAACATATTTACCTTATTTTCATATTCCATATTCATTATATTTATCCCCCTTTACCAATCCCAATTTTTCTTCGCTGAATATATTGTGATTTTTTTGTTTAAAAAATCATCTATCTTATTTTTAACATCTTTCGAAAAATAAATTATACTTTTTTCTTTACTATTTTTCGGTAATTCTCTATAATAAATTTTATAGTCATTTCCCATCCATCCAGTAATAATAATAGAATTTTCAAATATCTGAGATACTATTGCTTTTATATTTTCTTCCTGTGGAATTTCCCAACCCAATTTAGGTAAATATGAACTATTTAAATATATTTTTTTATTTATTTTATCATAAAACATATAATTTTGATTATCGAAATCTGAAAGGTAATTTATTTTACCGCCTTTTTGATCTAAAGAATTTTTTATATCTTTATTAAAATCTTTTTCTAAATACACAATAGGAAAAATGCCCGAAGATTCAAATCCTCTAATCATAGTGTATAATATTTGAGACACAATATATGGAGAACTCGCAATATAATCCAAAAAATTCTCAGAGTCTTCTTTCAATGTTTTTAAATTACCAAAAATTATAAAATCATATCCTTTGCTTAAAAGATAACTCCCTAATTCTTTGCTAAATTTATAAATCAAGTCATATGAATTTAACGTTCCTAAAACAAAATAATCCAGTTCTTTGTTTATTTCTTTCAAATTTAGCCAATAACCATTTAATATCTCTTTATTAGGGCTATCATTTAGAGATGTATTAATATATCCAATGAAATTTTCTTCTTTAAATACCGGTATCTTTTCAGAGTATATCAATATTGAAAAGCTAATAATGAGAAATATCAGATAATATTTTTTCAATGACAATAGCAACACCTTCTTCATCATTTGATGGAGCTATATTTTTTGCTGCACATTTTACTTTCTCCGAAGCATTATTCATTGCATATGAGTTTTTCGATAAGACTAACATAGAAATATCGTTCTCGCTATCTCCAAAAATATAAGCATTTTCTAAATCCAAATCATACAATTGAGCTATTCTTTTTAAAGCATTTCCTTTTGAAGTATCTTTGTTTAAAAAATCTAAATATATATTAAAAGATCTCACAATATTCAATTTATGATCATATTTAGAAATCATTTTTTCCTGAAATACATCTAATTTTTCTTTTGTTGCTATAGTAAGCACTTTTGTTGGGCCATTTTTACTTTTTAATATATACTCATCCAAATTATTTATTATTTTATAATTTACACCTGAATGTTTTGAATATTGTTTTATTTCTGCATTATCTTTATCACTTATTAATTCATCATTTAAATATATCTGAACATGTATGTTTTCGTTTTTAGCTTCTTGAATAATCTCTATTGCATCTTTTTTTTCAATATCCGATTCGAAAACAACATCTCCTGTATGAGAAACAACGTAGGCACCATTATATGAAATGATAGGAATATCTTTTAAAAATGGAAAATATTTTTCGATTACCAGTTTAGTTGATTTATACATTCTACCACTTGCAATTATAATAAAATAACCATTTTCAAAAAGTGTCTTAATAGCATTAATAGTTCTTGGTGATATCTCCTCTTTTGAAGTTAATAAAGTGCCATCTAAATCAAAAACAAAAATATTTTTCTTCATTTTTCACCCTCCAAAAAGATTATAACATAAAATTAAAAATTTGAAAATAAAAAAATTGAATAATATAGCTTTTTTATATCTTTTTATTAATTTTCTACAACTAATCATACTTAATGATGATAAATATGATTAGCATAATAAAAAACAGCCTTGGGTTCCAAGGCTGTTTTTATGGTGGAGTCGATGGGACTTGAACCCACGACCTCTACCGTGCCATGGTAGCGCGCTCCCAGCTGCGCCACGACCCCACATCGCCAATATTATATAATAAAATTTGTTAAAAGTCAATATATCATTGTTTAATAAAGTATTTTATAAATAAATTAATTGAATAGTATATCCAAAAAGATTTATTTGATTTCCAGATAATCTATTACTTTATTTACTGGTTTAACATTATGAATATTATAACTTGCAGATTCACCCACGCCTTTTACTATAATTTTTATTTTATCCTTTGACAATTCCAAAACTACATATTCTAAAACACCATAAACTACTTTTTTAGTATTAGGAACATATGCTTTTTTTGTAGCTTTGTCAAAAGGAGCTCCACCTGCACCTGTTGTGATATAAACAATTTCATTTTTTTCAAATCGCTCATATCCATGCACATGACCGTTAAATACTAATTTAACATTATATTTTTCAAAAATAGGCCTCCAATTTTTCTCTAGTTCAAAATTTTGTTTTCGCCAGACATATGGGGAATTGTTCCAAAAGGGGTAATGATAGAAAACTATATTATATTTTTCTTTATTCCTCTTTAAATCTTCTATAAGCCACTGAGTTTCTTTATTAAATAATTTAGAATTTAAAGGAATTATTGAATCCAGAACAATAAAATGATAAGTTCCATATGAAAAACTATACCATTGTTTATTGTAATCTCCTCCACCTTCTGGTAGATCAAAAGCTTCATAATAAATTTTAGAATTTTTTTCATGATTTCCTAAAACAGGATAATAAAAACAGTTTAACCCTTTTATTACGTTAAAAAAATTATTCCAATATTTAATTTCATTTCCGTTTTCTACCAGGTCACCAACATTAAAAACAAATTCAGGATTTTCATCTATTATTTTTTCTATAATCATTCTATGTAATTTGTCATAATATCTTGTATCACCATATACCACAATTTTGAATTTAGCTGTATTGTTATTTTTTGTATGAAAAAATCCTTTGTAATAATCATCATTAGTAATAACTTCATAATTATATTTTGTATTTGGTTTTAAATTTTTAATCTTTAAGTGAACCAACCCTTTTTTCAAACTTCTGAATTCATTAATTAAAACATTTTCTTCATATAAATTGACTTGAATATTTTCATCTAATGTTTTAAAATTAATAGTGACATATGTTTCTCCTTGATTTGTTAAATATGGAGGCCAGATAAATTTTGCTAATAATAAAGTTGAAAAAATAATAATTCCTAAAATTAATAAAGAAAACTTTCTCATCTATTTCACCACCTAAGGAGGATATTATGAAAAAATTATATGTATTTATTTTTCTTTTTTTTATTTTGTGGATTTTTCCTATTGGAAATTTAATATCTCAGTTCTTTGACCTTAATTCTTTTCTTAATGTATTAACAAAAATCAGAACTATAAGAATACTTAAATTCACATTATTACAATCATCTCTATCTGTTTTATTTTCTTTTTTAATTGGTGTTTTTCCTGCTTTTTATGTTTCCAATAACAATAATCCTTTTAGTAAATTGTTAGAAAATTCATTTTTCATTCCGTTTTTTTTCCCACCAATTCCTACTATTATAGCTTTTTCATTATTATATGGCTCGAATGGAATAATCAACAAATTATTTCACATTAATATATTATATACCTTAATAGCTATAATTTTAGCTCACTCTTTTTATAACTCTCCAATATTTGTAAAATATATATCAGATTCTTTAAAAGCTATTCCGAAAAACTATATTGAAAATGCTATTATAGATGGTTCAAGCAAATGGAATATCTTTAAAAATATAACTTTCCCTCTTATTTTACCATCTATTTTAAAAGCATCTTTTTTAGTATTCACATATTCTTTTGTTAGTTTTGCCATTGTATTATCTTTAGGCGGAATAAAATATTCAACTTTTGAAGTAGCTATTTTTACTACTTTACGAAGTTCTTTGGATTTTTCAAAAGCCTTAACATATGCAATAATCCAATTTTTTGTATTATTAATATTAAATTATATCATATCAATACCAAAAATTTATGAGTTAAATATTGAAGAAAATTATACATACAAAAACAATATTTTTATAGTAATATTATCCTTTTTTTATTTATTATACGAATACTCTATTGTTATAACTGGAACATTGGCCGGTTTTTTTGATTTTATAAATGTCAGATTTACATTAAAGGGATTTATAAATCTTTTTTCAAAAAATATAAACCTATATTATCCTGTAATAAAATCATTTTATAATACTTTTTTGATATCATTTATTGTAAGCATTATATCTATAATATTTACATATATTATTTTAAGAAATATAAAAAATCATGGTCAAATGATATTTTCAAATATTTTTATATTATCATCCTTAGGAATATCATCAGCATTTTTAGCAATGAGCCTTTTAAGCTTAAATATTAATTTCTCAATTCCTTATCCAATACTTTTAGGAATAGGATATACAATTATTAGTATTCCATTAGCTTATACATTTATGCAACAAAGAATTTTATCATTTGATTATTCATTAGTTGAAGCATCAAAAATAGACGGTGCAAATACATTAAAAACGTTTTTCTTTATAGAATTACCTATATTAAAAAACACATTATTATCTGTTTTTCTTCAAATATTCGCTGTTGTTTTTGGTGAATTCACAATATCATATACAATGCAGTCAATAGATTACTTCCCACTAATTTCAAATGTAAATTATTCTCTTTCAAATGCTCGATATTATTTAGAAAGCCAAGCACTGGCATCTATAACCATAATTATAATTTTTATAATCTTTAATATTTCTGTATTTTTAAACAAAGAAAAACATTAATTTTTTGAAGAAAAAATGAAAATATGATATAATACCAAAAAAAGAATAAGGAGTGTTTATATGGATATATTATCTTTTAAAGATAAGGTTCTCGAAAAATTAAGTGATGTAGAAAAAAAACTTGCTGACACTAATGTGACTTCTGATCTTGAACAACTTCAACATCTCGGAAAAGAACATAATAGACTTTCTTCTTTAAAAGAACTTTTTGAAAAATTAGAAGAGGCTATTGAAGATAAAGAAACATTAGAAGAATTAAAACATGCTGATGAAATAGATGATGATGAATATAATGCTATGCTAGAAGAGGCTGAAAAAAATATTAAAAAATATAATTTAAATATATTGAGTTTATTAATTCCAGGAAATGAAATCAACGAAAGAAATATAATTATGGAAATAAGAGCAGGGACTGGTGGCGAAGAAGCTGCATTATTTGCTTCCGATTTAATGAGAATGTATTTAAGATATGCGGAAAATAACGGATGGAAACATGAAATCATGGAATTAAGTGATACTGGAATTGGCGGAACAAAAAATGCTGTGATTAAAATAAAAGGAAAAGGTGTTTTTGGAAGATTAAAATATGAAAGTGGTGTTCATAGAGTACAAAGAGTACCTGTAACAGAATCAGGAGGAAGAATACACACTTCTACTGCCACTGTCGCTGTATTACCAGAAGCTACAGATGTTGATGTAAAAATTGATTCAAAAGATTTAAGAATTGACACATATAGAGCAGGTGGAGCTGGAGGACAGCATGTTAACAAAACTGAGTCTGCCGTTAGAATTGTGCACATACCAAGTGGTATAGTTGTAACATGCCAAAATGAAAGATCTCAACATCAAAACAAAGAAGCTGCAATGTCTATATTAAGGGCTAAATTATATGAAGAGGCTTTAAGAAAACAACAAGAAGAATTAACTTCTAAAAGAAGATCTCAAATAGGTACCGGTGAAAGAAGTGAAAAAATCAGAACATATAATTTCCCACAAAACCGTGTTACTGATCACAGAATAAGTTTTACTTCTTATAGGTTAAATTTTATCTTAGATGGCGTTCTTGATGAAATAATAGATAAACTTATCGAATGGGATCTGGGAGAAAAGTTAGAAAATCTCGAAATTTAATAAAAGGGGGAAATCTTATGAAAATTTATCTGGATATTTTTTATAAGCTTTCGTGGATATTAACGGCAATGACAGGGTTTGCTTCCGTTTCAGCTACTCAAAAAGTTAATGTGTTTTTCCTTTTTTTCTTTACATTAACGACATTAACACAATTAATTGGCACCTATATGCTTTCAAAAGAAAAAGATGGATTAAAAATTTTTGTACACTATTTTAGTATTGTTATTGTAGCAATGGCTTTTTTAATCTCAATTTCTTTAATAAAAATGAATATCATTGCATATATTTTATACTTCATCATTTATAATTTAATGTTATCATTCGTTTTAAATAATTATTTTATATATTTTGAAGATAAAAATCATCTTTCAAAACTTATTAAAAATTTAAATTTAAATTATTTTGATTATTTTGATACTCAAATACATATAAAACTATTCAATAATAAAAAAGGTATAATACCCGAAGGAGTTTCAGCTGTTGGACCTTATTCACCAGCTCTTCAAAAAGAAAATGAATTATATGTTTCAGGGCAAATTCCAATAAACTTTGAAACTGGAGAAATTCCCGAATCATTCGTTGAACAGTCAAAACAGGCTATGGAAAATTTAAAAAATGTGTTAAATGCCGCTGGATTTTCCTTTAAAGATATAGTACAGGTAAGTGTATATATAACAGATATGTCTAAATTTGGTGAATTTAACGCCATATATGAAACATATTTTAAAAAACCATATCCTGCAAGATTTGTTGTAGAAGTTTCAAAACTTCCAAAAAATGTTGACGTAGAAATAGCATGTATTGCAAAGAAATAATATTAAAGGGGTGATATATATATGGATATGATTAAAATTATTCTTCCTGATGGTTCTGAAAAGGAATATAAAAAAGGAATTTCAGCTGGAGAAATTGCACGGGAAATTTCAGAAGGTTTATACAGAAAAGCTTTAGGTGCTTTGGTTAATGGAGAATTATATGATCTTACAAGACCAATTGAAAAGGATTCTACAGTGAAAATCATTACTGATAAAGATCCTGAAGCACCTGTAATATTTAGACATACCATTGCACATATTATGGCTCAAGCTGTTGTAAGATTATATGGCAAAGACGTAAAATTAGCTATTGGTCCAGTTATAGAAAATGGTTTTTATTATGATTTTGATTTAGAAGAAAAAATATCAGAAGACGATCTACCTAAAATAGAAGCAGAAATGAAAAAAATAATAAAAGAAAACTTACCTATTGAAAGATTTGTAATCTCTAAAGAAGAAGCAAAAGAATTGTTTAAAGATCAACCATATAAATTAGAACTTTTAGAGGATATTGAAGATGATACAGTAACCTATTATAAGCAAGGAGAATTTTTTGATTTATGTAGAGGACCTCATTTACCTTCTACAGGGAAAATTAAACACATTAAATTATTATCTGTTTCTGGTGCTTACTGGAGAGGTAATGAAAAAAATAAAATGTTACAAAGAATATATGGAACAGCATTTGCTAAAAAAGATCAATTAGACGAATATTTAAAAATGTTAGAAGAAGCAAAGAAAAGAGATCATAGAAAAATAGGACCTAAATTAGATTTATTTATGTTTGAAAACGAATTAGCACCTGCAATGCCATTTTTCTTACCAAGAGGTGCAAAGGTTATAAATGAATTATTAGAATTCTCAAGAGAATTACATAAAAAATATGGTTATGAAGAAGTTATCACACCATTAATTATGAATATTCAATTATGGCATCAATCTGGACATTGGGATCACTACAAAGAAAATATGTATTTCACAGAAAAAGATGATATACAATATGCTGTAAAACCCATGAATTGTCCAGGACATATATTGATTTATAAATCAAAAGTTTACAGTTATAGAGATTTACCTATAAGATTATCAGAATTTGGTAAAGTTCATAGATATGAAAGAAGTGGCGTTGTTCATGGGTTATTTAGAGTAAGATCATTCACTCAGGATGATGCCCATATTTATTGTACAAAAGACCAAATAGAAGATGAAATAATTAAAGTTATGGACTTTACAAATGAATTATATAGTGCATTTGGTTTTGAATATGAAGCAGATTTAAGTACAATGCCTGAAGACCATATGGGTGATGAAAAAACTTGGGAAGTTGCTACAGAAGCTTTAAGAAAAGCTTTAGAAAGATCTGGAATTAGTTATAAGATAAATGAAGGTGATGGAGCATTTTATGGCCCTAAGATTGACTTCCATATAAAAGATTCTATTGGAAGGAAATGGCAATGTGCCACTATACAATTAGATTTCCAAATGCCAGAAAGATTTGATATACATTATGTAGATAATAATAATGAATTGCAAAGACCTGTTATGATTCATAGAGCAATATATGGTTCCATAGAAAGATTCTTTGGTATATTAATTGAAAATTTTGCTGGTGCATTCCCAACTTGGTTATCTCCAGAACAAGTAGCTGTTATACCTGTTTCTGATAAATATGTTGATGCAGCAAAAGAATTATATGAAAAATTAGATGCTGAAGGTTTAAGAGTTAAATTAGATTCTTCTAATGCTACAGTAGGTTATAAAATCAGAAATGCTCAAATGTTAAAAATACCATATATGATTGTTATTGGTGAAAAAGAACTTGAAACTAAAAAATATAATGTAAGAACAAGAGAAGGAAACACCGTTGAAGATTTAGAACTTGAAGACTTCATTAAAACAGTAAAAGAAGAAATTAAAAATAGAAGTTTGAAGTTAAGCTATTAATTAATAAGCAGCGATTAAAAATCGCTGCTTACTTTTTTATTCATTTTCAAGGGAAGGATTGAAATCAATATTATCTAATTTTTTTGAAAAAATCAATACATCTAATAATATCAATATTGCTAATATTATAAATAGAATATGCACTTCATATCTATCAACTAAAAGCCCCATTAATGCCATACCAATAGGTGTTGCTGCTTGAAATAATACTCCTATCACTGAGAATATTTTTGATCTTTTCTCATTTGGAATAATCCTTTGAAAAAATACCGATATTGGAGTATTTACAAATGCATTCGTTAATCCCATAATTATTATTATTGTACCGACAATTAAAAATATTTTCCATATAGTAAAATTATTTCTAATTTGAGGTATTAAAAATAATGACAATAATAAATTCATACCTACCATTCCATATATTCCATTTTTCATCAATTTTTTATTTTCACTATTTGAAAAGAACAACCCTAAAAGTATATTTCCTATCATTATTCCTAAAGTCCACATTGTTTCTAATAATCCATATTGTTGAGGAGAAAAACCAATTACTTCTCTGAAAGTATAAGGAAATAATACTACAAACATTGGATTAAATAAGAAATTTAAAAATATAGCCATTATCATTAAATTTCTTAAAACATCATTTTTAAAAATAAATTTAATAGAATCTTTAATATCATCAAATATTATTTTTGCATTTATTTTTGATTCTAACTTACTTGTTTTATTATATTTAATAAACATTTCACTAAAGCCTGATAAAATAAAAGAAATTCCATTTAATAAAAATACCCATTTCATACCTAATAAACCATATATTACTCCACCTAAAACTGGTCCTACTATCATAGCTGCACTACTAGCACTTTCTGTTGTTGATACTGCTTTCATTAAATCTTTTTCTGGAACAAGATCTGGTATCATTGCGCTAGTAGCTGCGCCAAATAAACTATCAAATAATGATATAATTACTTGCATACCAAATAAAATACTTAAAGTTATATTATCTGTAAACGTTAAATATGCCAAAAATAAAATTAATACTCCCCTTGTATAATCCATTATAACCATAATATTTCTTCTGTTAAATCTATCACCTAAAACGCCTGCAAAAGGAGCCATTAAAAGTGCAGGAATCATACTTATCATAGCAAATAATCCCATTTTTGTTCCAGAACCTGTTAAATCCAATATAAACAATGGCATTGCTACCATTTGAATACCACTACCTAATAACGACACTATTCTACCAATAACAAAAAGTATAAAGTTCTTTTTTTGAAATTTGTTCATCTTTTCACTTCCTTAGAATTGATATCTTTTCATTTCAATTAATATCTCTTTTAATTCATCGATTTGATCAAATCCTTCATAGTAAGATTTAATTTTTCTTTTTCTAATATTTTTTCTTTCATTACTTTTCATATCCTCACCCCCTATTTTTATTATACTTAAAAATTTTAAAATAATATTTTATATTTTTGATATTTTAATGGTTATTATTTAAAATCTATAAGAAGTATATCATATTTTTTATATAATGTCAAGGGGCACTTTTATTTTTTTAAAATCAATATTAAAATATTTGAGTAATTGATTATAAAATTTTATATTATAAAAGTAAAAAAATAATCCGGCAAAGCCGGATTATATTAATAATGATTCAAATTGAGCATTATATAATTTATAATATTCACCTTTCTTATTCATTAACTCTTCATGAGTTCCTTCTTCAACGATTCCATTTTCTGTTAAAACTATAATTCTTTTAGCATGTTTTACAGTTGCAAGTCTGTGGGCAATGATAAAAGTAGTTCTATTTTTTGATAATTTTTCAATAGATCTTTGAATAATCGCTTCACTTTGATTATCTAAAGATGATGTCGCTTCATCAAGAATCAATATAGGTGGATTTTTCAAAAACATCCTTGCTATTGATATTCTTTGTTTTTGACCTCCTGATAACTTAATTCCTCTTTCACCAATTAATGTATCATAACCATCAGATAATTCTAAAATAAACTCATGGGCATTTGCCGCTTTCGCTGCTTCAATTATTTCTTCATCAGTGGCGTCCATTCTTCCATATTTTATATTATCTTTAATAGTTCCCGAAAATAAAAATACATCTTGTTGAACTAAACCGATATTTTGCCTTAATGATTTTATTTTTATATCTCTTATATCTATTCCGTCAATTTTTATACTTCCTTCAGAGATATCATAAAACCTTGGTATTAAACTGCATAATGTTGTTTTACCGCCACCAGATGGTCCTACAATAGCAATAGTTTCACCAGCAGATACATGCAAGTTTATATTGTGTAGTACTTTTTTACCCTCATCATATGAAAAACCCACATTTTCAAAAACAACTTCTCCTTTTACATTTTTTAATTCAATAGCGTTTTCTTTATCTACGATTTCTGGTTCTTTATCCATAATTTCTAAAAACCTTCTAAAGCCAGCAGCTCCTTGTTGATACATTTCAACAAAGCGAAGTAAAACTTTTAAAGGTTGTAAAAATTGACCTACAAAAAGATTATAAGCTATAAAATCTCCCACATTAATATCACCATTATATACAAAAATTCCCCCAACAAAAATCATTATAAGAATAGCCATATTTCCTAAAAAATTAATTGTGGGATAAAAAGTACCTAAATATTTAAATGCTTCTGCTCTAACATTTTTAAATAATTCATTTCCATAATTAAATCTTTCTATTTCATATTCTTCATTTGTAAATGATTTTACAACTCTAATACCTGCAAGTGACTCTTCTATTCTTGAATTTACATCTGCAATTTTTTCTTTAGCTTTTTTGAATGCCATTTCTAGCTTATTATTATAATAAATCATAAAATAAACCATTATAGGAATAATAGAAAATGATATAAGAGTTAGTTTTATATTTATAAACAATAAAATAATAAAAGCACCAACTACTTTTATTAAAGAAATAAATAAATCTTCTGGTCCATGATGAGCTAATTCAGAAATCTCAAATAAATCATTTATTATCCTTGACATTAAATGACCTATTTTTGAATTATCAAAAAAATTAAAAGATAATTTTTGTAAATGTGAAAATAAATCCCTTCTCATATCATATTGAATTCTCAAACCCAATACATGTCCCCAATATGTAACTACATATTCTAAAAAATACATTGCAATGAATATTATTAATAATACTATGCTATAGTTTATCAAAAGCTCAATATTTTTGTTTTTTATTCCTACATTTACTATTTCCCTAGTAATCATAGGATAGGCTAATCCTAATACAGATAAAGTAAAAGCAGATAATAAATCTAAAAAAAACAGTTTCAAATGCGGTCTGTAATATCTAATAAATCTTTTTATCATAGAATCACCTCGTAAAATAAAGATAGCGGCCAAGCCGCTATCTAATTAAAGCAACCTTAAACGGAAATAATTTTGCAGTCATAATTCCTTCTTTAACAGCAGGATCATTTTGCATAAATTCATTTGCTTTTTCTTCATTTTCTTCTTCAAATATTACAATACCAAATGATTCAGGGTCTGATTCATCAGGAACTCTTCCTACTAAAATAATTTTACCTTTTTCTGTATATTCTTTAAGTCTAAAAAAATGTCTACTTATTATTTCATTTGTTTCCTCTGTCCAATTATTTTCATCCATATATTTAGGTATTAATTTTAATATATAAATAAACTGTCTCATATTATCCTCTCAATTTCAATTGTTTATTCGCTATTGTCTCATTTAATCTTCTTACAGGAGTATTCCTTGGAGCACCTTTTAATATTTCTGGATCTGTTTTTGCTTCTTCTAATATTTTATGCATTACTTCTACAAATCTATCTAATTCTTCTTTTGATTCTGTTTCTGTTGGTTCTATCATCATAGCTTCATGAACAATTAACGGGAAGTAAATTGTTGGTGGATGAATGCCATAATCTAACAACCTCTTAGCAAAATCAAGTGTTTTTACTCCATACTCTTTTAAGAAAGATCCATCTATAACAAACTCATGTTTACATATTTCATCATATGCAATATCAAATTCTTTTTCTAATTTTTTTCTTAAATAATTAGCATTTAAAACTGCCATTTCACTTGCAAATTTTAAGCCTTCTTTTCCCATCATTAAAATATAAGTATACGCTCTAACCATTACGCTAAAATTCCCATAAAAAGTTCTTAATCTTCCACAACTTTTTGGTATATCATAATTAAAGAAATATTTTCCATCTTCATTAATATCAACAATTGGTTTAGGTAAGTAATCTTTCAATTTTTCTTTTACTCCAACAGGTCCACTACCTGGACCCCCCATACCATGAGGTGTTGAGAATGTTTTATGTAAATTTAAATGAACTATATCAAAACCCATATCTCCAGGTCTTACTTTACCCATAATAGCATTTAAATTAGCTCCATCATAATATAATAATGCATTGTGTTCATGGGCTAATCTGGCAATTTCTAATATGTCTTTTTCAAATAACCCCAATGTATTTGGATTTGTAAGCATAATAGCAGCTACACTATCATCCATTACTTTTTTAAATTCTTCCAAGTCAACTCTACCATCTGAACCTGATTTCACTTCTACTACATCAAAACCAGCCATTTTTGCAGAAGCAGGGTTTGTTCCATGAGCTGAATCAGGCAGTATTACTTTAGTTTTATTTGTATAGCCATTATCTTCTATATATTTTCTAACAATAAGCATACCTGTTAATTCACCATGAGCTCCAGCAGCTGGTTGTAATGTCACAGCATCCATCCCGGTTATTTCGCCAAGATATTTTTGTAAATTATACATTAATTCTAATGCACCTTGAACTTGCTCTTCATCAAGATAAGGATGAATGTTATTAAACAAATTTGCCATTTCTTCATTTAACATAGGATTATATTTCATTGTACATGAACCAAGTGGATAAAATCCACTATCTACTGAATGATTTTTTCTTTCTAATTCATTATAATGTCTTACAACTTCTAATTCATTTACCTGAGGTAAATTTGGTTCTTCTTTTCTTAATAACTCATTTTCTAATTCTATTTTAACTTCTGGAACATCTAATTTTGGTAAAGAAAATGCTGTTCTTCCTTCTTTAGATTTTTCAAAGATTAATTTCATCTATTTCACCTACCTTAGAAATCAAATAATCAATTTCTTCTTTGGTATTTAATTCTGTTGTGCAGAATAGTCCATAATTTTTCATATCATCAAAAAATCTTCCTAAGTTTAATGGACCAATGAATTTTTCTTCTAATAATTTCTCATTAAATTTATCTAAATCAAATTTAGGTTTTATAACAAATTCATTGAAAAATTCTCCTTCAAAAACAGGATCAAATTTTTCTGTTTCAATTAATTTTTCTGCTAAATAGTGTGCTTTTTGATAGTTTTGATATGCTATTTCTTTTAATCCTTCTCTTCCAATAATACTTAAGTAAACAGAAGCAATAACAGCCATCAATGCGTGATTTGAACAAATATTAGATGTAGCTTTCGCCCTTCTTATATGTTGTTCTCTTGTTTGTAAAACCATTACAAAACCTCTTTTACCATCAGCATCAACTGTTTCACCTATAATTCTTCCAGGCATTTGTCTTATATATTTTTGTTTTGAAGCAAAAAATCCAAATGTAGGACCACCAAATGACATGTAATTCCCAAGTGATTGACCTTCTCCTACAACAATATCTGCACCTAATTTGCCTGGCGCTTCTAATAATCCTAAAGCTATTGGATATGCGTTAACTATCAATAATACTTTTTCTGGTAAAACTTCTTTAATTCGTTTTATGTTTTCTATTACTCCAAAAAAATTTGGATAAGATATAACAACAGAACTTGTATTTTCATCTATTTTATCTTTTAAATCCTCTAAATCTATTCTTCCTGTTTTTTCATCATAATTAATCAATTCTATTTCTAGACCTTGAGATTCTGTGTATGTTCTTGATACTTCTATATATTCTGGATGAATAGATTTTGCTACTAATGATTTATGCTTTTTGTTAACCCTTGATGCCATTAATATTGCTTCAGCAACTGCAGTACCACCGTCATACATCGATGAGTTTGCTACTTCCATTCCTGTTAATTCACATATAGCAGTTTGAAATTCATATAATGCTTGTAATGTACCTTGAGATACTTCAGCTTGATATGGTGTATATGCAGTTAAAAAATTTCTTTTTGTAGCCAATTGATATACAGCTGAAGGAACATAATGTTTGTATATCCCTGCACCTCTGAACATAGCATAATCTTCTAAATTTGCATTTCTGTTTGATAATTCCAACAATTCTCTTTTTACTTCAATTTCAGATTTTGATTCTGATATATTTAATTCTCCCTCAAATAACTTGGGAACATCTTTATATAACTCTTTTATATCATCGATACCAATTACATTCATCATTTCTTTAATATCTTCTTCTGTATGTGGAATGTATGGAAATCTTTTCACCTATTTCACCTCACTCTTAAAATTTCAAAGACCCGGAAATCCGGGCCTATGATTATAATGAGTTTTTGTATTCTTCTTCTGTTAATAAATCATCTAACTCGCTTTCATCAGAAAGTTCTAATTTTACAATCCAACCTTTTCCTTCTGCATCTTCGTTAATAATTTCTGGTGATGCATCTAATTCTGTATTAACTTCTATAACTTTCCCTGAAACTGGAGAGTAAACATCACTAGCTGATTTTACTGATTCTACAGCACAAAGAGCTTCTCCCTTTTTTACTTCTTTTCCTTCTTCTGGCAATTCAACAAATGTAACATCACCTAATTCTTCTGCTGCATGTGCTGTAATACCTATTGTAGCATTTTTACCTTCTACTTCAACCCATTCGTGTGTTTTTGTAAATTTCTTCATTTTCATACCCTCCTAAGTTATTTTCTTGTTTTTACACTACCTCTATAAAATGGTGTTTTTATTACTTTTGCCTTTACTCTTTTACCTCTAATTTCCACTTCAACCTCTGTATCTTTTTTATAATATGGTTTATTTAACATTGCTAAAGCTATAGGCTTATCTAATGTAGGAGAAACTGTACCACTTGTAATAAATCCTACTTCTTCATTACCAACAAAAACCTTATAACCATGTCTAGGAATACCTCTTTCCAACATTTCTATACCCTTTAATCTTCTTCTGATACCAGTTTCTTTTTCTTTTAATAATATTTCTTTTCCTATAAAATCTTTTTCCATATCAACAGCCCATTTTAATCCTGCTTCAAATGGTGTTATATCATCAGTCATATCATTACCGTATAATAGATATGTAGCTTCTAATCTTAATGTATCTCTTGCTCCTAATCCTGCAGGTTTTCCATCATATTTAGGTAAAAGCTCAATTAATTTTCTCCACATTGGAAGAGCAGCTTCTTTATCAAAATAGATTTCAAATCCATCTTCGCCAGTATAACCTGTTCTTGAAACTAAACAATAAATTCCATTTATTCTTCCTTCAGTAAAATTATAATATGAAATTTTTTTCAAATCAACCCCTGAAATTTCTTGTAACATTTCTTCCGCTTTAGGACCTTGTATTGCAATTTGAGCTGTTATATCAGAAATATTTTTTACTTCTACATCAAAATTTTCTGCTTGTTTTACAATCCAATTATAATCTTTCTCTATATTAGAAGCATTAACTACTAATAACACATGTTCATCTGAATATTTATAAGCCAATAAATCATCAATAATCCCACCGTTTTCATTTAACATAGGAGAATAAACAATTTCCTCAGGTTTTATTTTTTCTACATTATTTGTTATTAGATAATTGACAAATTTCAAAGCATCTTTGCCTTTTATATCAATTTCACCCATATGAGATACATCGAAAATACCTACATTATTTCTTACTGTGTGATGTTCATCTTTCAATGATGTATACCATACAGGCATCTCCCAACCGCCAAAAGGTACCATTTTTGCACCTAATCTTACATGTTCTTCAAAAAGTGGTGTTCTTTTTAAGTTTTCCATTAATCTGCCTCCTTATTTTCCAAAATTTCTTTTGCATTTTCATAATCTTTTTCATCAACATATACATTCATAATTGTACCATTACCAAAAAATTCTCTGCCTATACCTAATTCTTTAGGGGCTTTTATCAATGAGTTTATTCCTTCTGATTCTAATAATTGTTTTATTATTTGAGCTTCAAAATCGTTAACATGTGATTTTAATACTTTCCACATTACGATCACCTCTTTTCTCTTGTATTATACATCTAAAATTTGTATTTATAAAGAAAAGAAATTTTATAAAAAACGTGGTATAATACCAATAAATGGCGATAAATGAAAAAAATTTCATATATTCATAGATTTTCGCGTTTAATAATATTAAGGAGGGAGAGTTTTATGCCTGAAATTAAGAAAATTGGAATTATTACCAGTGGAGGCGATGCTCCGGGAATGAATGCTGCTGTTAGAGCTGTTACAAGAACTGCTGCATCAAAAAATATAGATGTTATAGGTTTTTACAAAGGATACGCTGGAATTTTAGATAAAGATTATATTGAATTAACTTATTCTTCTGTTGGTGGAATAATGGAGAAAGGCGGAACAATATTAAGAACTGCAAGAGTTCCAGAATTTAAAAATCCTGAGATTAGAGCAGAAGCGGCTAAAAATTTAAGAGAATTAGGTGTTGATGGATTGGTTGTTATTGGTGGAGAAGGTAGTTTAACAGGAGCTAAATTATTATATGAAGAATTCAATGTTCCTGTTATTGGAATTCCTGCTTCTATAGACAATGATATTCCACACACAGATATGGCAATAGGTGTTGATACATGTTTAAATACTGCAGTAGATGCAATGCAAAAATTAAAGGACACAGCTTCTTCACACGAAAGAGCTTTTATTGTTGAAGTTATGGGAAGAGGTTCAGGATACATTGCACTAATGTCGGGTTTATCTGTTGGTGCTGAAGCAGTAATAATACCTGAAGTACCTGTTGATTATAATGAACTAACAGATAGGATATGGCAAGAAAGAAAAAGAGGGAAGATAAATTGTATTGTAGTTGTAGCAGAAGGTGCTGCAAGTGCTTATTCTGTTGCAAGACATTTTGAAAATAAGATTGGATATGAAACAAGAATAACAATTTTAGGACATATTCAAAGAGGTGGTTCTCCTACAGCATTTGATAGAATTTTAGCTTCAAGAATGGGATATTCAGCAGTTAATTTCCTATTAGAAGGGAAATTTGGAACAATGGTTGCTTTAGAAAAAGGACAAACAGTTACTGTTCCTTTAGAAAAAGTTTTAAGCGAAAAGAAAGTTTTAGACCCACAATTAATTGAATTAGTAAATACATTATCTTAAGGAGTGATTATATGAGAAAAACAAGAATTGTTGCTACTATAGGGCCAGCTACTGAATCAGAAGAAATGGTAAGAGAATTAATAAAAGCTGGTGCTGATGTTCTAAGATTAAACACATCACATGAAAGTCCCGAAGTTCATCAAAAAAGAATTGAAGTAATTAAAAAAGTAAGAAAAGAATTTGATAAACCTGTAGCTATATTGTTAGATTTAGCAGGACCAAAAATCAGAACTGGAAAATTTAATAAAGATGAAGTTACATTGCAAGAAGGTCAGGAATTTATTTTAACTGCTGAAGATATTGTAGGTGATGAAACAAAAGTTTCAATAAACTATAAAGGATTACCAAAAGATGTTAAACCAGGTGATTTAATTTTAGTAAATGATGGAAAATTAAAATTAGAAGTCATTGAGTCAGATGGCGTAAATATAAAAACAAAAGTAAGAAATACAGCTATAATAACTCATAGAAGAGGAATTAATGCTCCAGGAGCGGATATTAGAATTCCTGCCTTAACAGAAAAGGATAAAGAATATATTAAATTTGGTATAAAAAATGAAGTAGATTATTTTGCTTTATCTTTTGTAAGAAAGCCAGAAGATGTTATTGAAATGAGAGAAATACTTAATTCTTTACATGCAAATGATGCTCAAATAATTAGTAAAATTGAGACAAAGCAAGCTATAGATAATGATCTTGAAAAAATAATAGAATTATCAGATGCTGTAATGGTTGCTAGGGGAGATTTGGGAGTTGAAGTAGAAGCAGAAAAAATACCTGTATTACAAAAAAGAATTATTAGTATAGCAAATAAAAAATCTAAACCTGTTATTACAGCAACCCAAATGCTTGAAACAATGATAGAAAATCCAGTTCCAACAAGAGCAGAAACTACAGATATAGCTAATGCTATTCTTGATGGAACTGATGCAATAATGCTATCAGGAGAAACTTCAATTGGTAAATATCCATTAGAAGCAGTAAGGGTTATGGACAGAGTAGCAAAGGAAACAGAACCATATATAAATCATTATGGTGCATTATTTTTTGATTTTGATGAAGAAGATTCAACAACAAATGCTATTTCAAAAGCAGCAAATGAAATAGCTATATCTGCTGGAATAAGAACAATTGTTGCGGTTACAGATAAAGGGTATACTGCTAGAGCAGTTTCAAGGTATAGAGAGAATGTAAACATCATAGCTGTTACACATTCAGAAAAAACATATAATAGATTAGCTCTTGTTTGGGGAGTCAAACCAATGATTGTAAATGAATTTGTAAGTACTGATACTATGCTTTACATTGTAAAACAAACTCTAAAAATGAAGGATTAGTTCAACCTGGAGAAAAAATTATCTTTACTGCGGGTATTCCTTATGGTTTTTCAAGTAAAACAAATTTCTTGCATATTGCTGAAATAAAATAATGCTGCGTTAAGCAGCATTATTTTTATTAAAATTGTAATTCACTTTTTAACTTTTTTATTTTCTCAATATTATCTATAAATATATCTACTAAAACCGGATCAAAGGATATTCCCTTTAACGATAATATATAATCTACCGCTTGATCAATAGGCCATGCTTTTCTATAAACTCTATCTTGAGTTAATGCATCAAATACGTCTGCTATAGAAACAATTCTAGCTTCTAAAAGAATATCCTCTCCCTTTAACCCAAAAGGGTATCCGCTTCCATTCCATTTTTCATGATGTTGGAGAGAGATCTTAGAGGCAATGTCAAAAACTTCCCATTTTGAATTTTTTAAGATATTATATCCTATTATTGGATGTTCTTTCATTATTTCAAACTCTTCATCAGTAAGTTTATCTGGTTTATTCAATATAGTATCTGAAATACCTATTTTACCTATATCATGTAAAGGCGCAGCTAACTTTAAAACATCTAATCTTTTTTGATCCAAACCATAGGCTTCTCCTATTATATATGCAATTTCAGCAACACTTCTTACATGAAATCCTGTTTCACCAGATCTTGCTTCAATAATATCTGAAAGTTTATAAATAATTTCTTTATGTGACTTATGCATATCTATAAAATAATTACTTGATATAAAACTAAGATATATATTTTCTATAAATGTTGATATTATACCGTGTTCAATAGGGTTTATATCATATTTAAATTTAACAATAAATAAACCTTTATCTTCTTTATAATCAAATTCTTTTTTTATTATATTACCATTAGACTCCTCATATTCTTCTTCACTTAATTCTCCTATTACAAAATTCTTATATTTTATTCCTACTTTATACTCAACAACAATTGAATAGTATTTAATAAACATTTTTACTCTTTCATACCATTCTTCCAAAAAAGCATATATATCTTCTAAAAACAATAATTCATAAGGTTCTTTCACTATTTTCTCAAGTCCTTTTACTCCTCTTTCAAGTAAAATAATATCTCTATACGATCTTAATGAAGTTAATACTGCTGTTCTCAATTTTACCTCGTTTAAATCTTTTTTATCTATATATAAATTAATGTCATATGTTGCAACGGTAATATCCTCTGGCGCTTTTTCAGGTCTTGCTGTTTCTAAAATAATTCTCACATTTCTATTTTTAATTTTATTTCTAACATAATCTATCAATTCTAAACCAGCTAAATCCTTTTCCATAACCAAATCGGATATTAATACAGCTGTATCTGTATTAATATCTAAAAATTCTTTCGCTTGTTTTAAATTATAAGCATGACAAAGTTCAATAGGTTTGTTTTCAAATTCCAAACCTTTTAAAGCTGATTCAATAAATAAATGTACTAATTTATCATCATCTACTAATAATATTTTCCATTTATTCATTTTATATAAAATCCCCCAAATATTTTCTAAAAATATTATACTACATTTAAATTTTTTTTCAAAATCTATTTTTAATTAATTAACTTTTAAATATAAAAAATGTATAAAAAAATAAATGAGCCACAAGGGCTCATTTATTCCATAACAATCTCAGCAGGATAATCTATTTCTTCTAATTTTCTTAAAATTAATTCAACATCGCAGCTTGGAGATTGAATATATACTTTCTTTTCATCTAGTTTCACGTCAAAACTTTTTACTCCTATTTCATTTAAAGCGTTTGTGATTTTCATTACACAATGTTGACAACCCATATCTGGTACTGATAATACTAAATCCATACAATCTACCTCCCTTTAATTCTCAAAGAATTTAATACTACTGTTATTGAACTAAAAGCCATTGCAGTTTCTGCTATAGCAGGATGTAATAATCCAGCCATTGCTGCAGGAATTGCAATTACATTATAGAAAAATGCCCAGAATAAATTAGATTTTATAATAGAAAATGTTTTTCTAGATATTTCAACAGCATCAACTATTTTTGAAACTCCACCTTTCACTATTATTATATCTGCATTATCAATAGCTAAATCTGTTCCGCTTCCAATAGCTACTCCAATATCTGCACCTTTTAAAGCTGCGGCATCATTCATTCCATCTCCAACCATTAATGTTTTAAATCCTTTACCTTGATAATTTCTTACTATATTTAACTTATCTTCTGGTTTAACTCCAGCCCAAACTTCTTCTATCCCTACTTCTTTAGCAACAGCTTTAGCTGTTTTTTCATTATCACCAGTTGCCATAACTGGTATTATACCAATTCTTTTAAATTCTTCAATAGCTATTTTCGAATCTTCTCTAATTTTATCTGTTATTGCAATATAACCTAATAAGTTATTATCTTCATACACCTCAATTACTGTATATGCTTTACTATTTAATTCATCATAATTGTTTTTTGGTTTACCTATAAAATATTCTTTTCCTTCAAATATTCCCTTTACCCCAGATCCTGATATTTCTTCAATATCTTCTATTTTTACTCTTTCTTCCGTCATTTCAGATATCGCTTTAGCTAAAGGATGGTTTGACATACTTTCTATTGAAGAAATAATTTTAACTTTATCTTTAGGTATGTTATGTTCTACTACAATAGGTTTACCTTGGGTTATTGTTCCTGTTTTATCCATTATTACTACCTTTACATCTTTTGATGTTTGAATTGCTTCTGCATTTCTGATTATCAATCCTTTTTTTGCGGCTTGTCCAGTACCAGCAACTAAAGCCATTGGTGTAGCCAATCCCAATGCACAAGGACATGCTATTACTATAGTAGCTACAAAAACAAATACACTAAAGGATAATGGATCATTTGTATTTAAAATCCATGGAAATACATTTCTCATATTATTTATAAATCCTGTTAGTGAATAAAAATTAAAATACCATATCAATCCACTTAATACAGCTAAAGTCATAACAATGGGTACAAACCATAATGTTATTCTATCAGCTAATGCTTGTATAGGAACTTTTGCACCTTGTGCTTCTTGTATTAATTTAACCATTTGAGATAAAAATGTATCTTCCCCAACTTTTGTTACTTTTATTTTTACAACTCCAGTTAAATTCAATGACCCTCCAATTACATTTTCATTCTCTTCTTTTTCAATAGGAATAGATTCCCCTGTTATCATTGATTCATCTATAGATGATTTACCTTCTATTATTTCACCATCAACAGGAATTCTTTCACCAGGTTTTACTAAAACTATAAAATCTTCTTTCACTGCTTCAATCGGCATAAATAATTCTTCATCCTCAACTAAAACTCTAGCTTCTTTTGCTTGCATATTCATCAATGCTTTTATTTCTTTTGCTGCTTTATCTCTCAAATGTGATTCAATAAATCTACCTGTTAAATGCAAAGCCATTATCATTGCGCCAATTGTTCCAAAAGATGCTATTGGCAAACCAAAAGAATTTAATAAGGCTGTAATCCATGACGCTACTGATCCAAACAAAATCAAGGTATCCATATTAGTATGAAAATGGGATAATGCTATCCATGCACCTTTTATTGTTTTTTTACCGGTGTAAAATATAACAAATCCGGCAATTATTACTTCAATTACTGAAAATCCAGGTATTTCTCTCCATAACATATGAACTAACATCATCACAGAAATTGGAATAGTAAATAATAATGATAAAATTAAATTTTTCTTTGTTTCTTCATATCTTTTTTTCTCTATATCTTGACTAATATCTAGAGAAATATCATACCCTGTTTTTTGAACAGCTTTCTTTAATTCTTCGAAAGGAATTTCTTCATCTGAAACAACAAACGCTGTTTCAGTAGCTAAATTTACAGCGGAAAATTTTACACCATCTACTTTTTTTAATGCTTTTTCAACAGTTTTAGCACATGTTGCACATGTCATACCAATTACTCTAAAATTTTGCTTATTTTTTGTATCATTACTCATATTCAAACCTCCTATTCAACACAACAACTCATTTTTGTTATATCCCTTTTAAAATCTTGAGCTCCTAATTTTATTATTTCTGATAATGTTGGAAATATATGAACAGTGTTAATTACTTCATTAATATTCATTTTATTTTTTACAATCATAGTGGCTTCATGAATGATATCTGCAGCCATCGGAGACATTAATTGAATACCTATAATTGTTTCACTTTCACTATCAACTACTAATCTTATAGCGCCTTTAGTATCTTTAATTGCAAGAGCTTTGGGTAAATTTTCTATCTTTACAAAATTACATTTGAATTTTAATTTTCTTTTCTTAGCTTCATTTTCAGTTATTCCAACACTTGCAAACTGAGGATCTGTAAAAATTGCATATGGTATAAGATCATAATCAATTTTTTTCTTTTCTTCTAAAAACATATTATTCACTGCAAAAAATCCTTCTTTAGCAGCTACTGTCTCTAACATTGGATTACCTATTACATCTCCTGCTGCCCATATATTTTCATCTGCTTGATAATATTTATCAACAATAATTTCGTGCTTTTTACCTAATTTAATATTAGTATTTTCTAATCCCAGATCATCAGTATTTGAAATTCTTCCTGTTGCAATTAATACATCATCAAAATCCATCGTTTCATTATTTTCAAACAAAATTTTTTTATTCTTAATTTCTTTTATTTTTACATTTCTAATAATTTTTATTCCTTCTTTTTTAAAATAAATATTCATCATTTTTTCAAAGTCATTATCTACTCCACCCATAATATGTTCTGTTGCCTCTATTATAGTAACTTTAGAACCAAATCTCGAAAACATTTGTGCAAATTCTAATCCTAATGCACCTGCTCCTATAACAATTAACTTTTCTGGTATTTTTTTTAATTCAAGAGCTGTTTTATTTGTTAAATATTTAACTTTTTCTATACCTTTAATAGGCGGAATAAATGTTTTTGAACCTGTTGCAATTAAAAACTTTTCTCCAAAATATTTTTCACCATTAACTATAACTGAATTATTATCTATAAATTCTGCTTTTCCATTAACGAAATCAACATTTTCTAAATTAGATAAAACTTTTTTATATTTTTCTTCTCTTGCATTTTCTACTAATTTATTTTTTTCTTCAACAATTTTTTCATAATTTATTTTTACATTTGCAGTTATTCCATCAAAAATATTATTAGATATTTTATGTATTAATTCTGCTTTATATAACATATGTTTTGTTGGAAAACATCCCACATTAACGCATGTACCACCAATTTCAACATTATTGTTATCATTAATTATCAATACTTTTTTATTCAATTCATTTGCTTTCATTGCTGCCGCAAACCCTGCTGCTCCTCCACCTATAATTATTAAATCATACTTCATAATTTCACTCCTTTCCCCTCTGTATAGGGGTATTATAATTAAATTATAACTATTTAATATTTCGTTTTTATTAAAAAATAATTATATTAGACTATTTTTGTCGTATATAGCTATTAGCAAAATCAATAATATTGGAGTGATTGATTTAATCTATTATCAAATCAATCACTCCAATAAAACTAAATTAATTCATATTTATTATTCTTTATTTTATTGCTCTACCCACACAGAAACTGAACCGCCATTTACCTTAAACTCTGCCCAACCATCAGAATTTGACCACACTTCATCACTTCTGTTTCCTAAATAATCTACAAATTTTGCATTTTTCTTTCCAACATACATCCATTTGCTTCCACCGGGACCATCTGTTAATATTACAGCCATAACTTTTGGATGTTCTAAATCTCCTAATCTGGTCCATCCAATTATATCCCAATGATCTAAATAATCATATTGATCACCATAAGCATATAATTTCCTTGCCTCTATTAATTTTTTTATAATTTCATATTGCGCTGTTATATTAGGAGCACCATACATATCTCCATAAAAAACACACGGATAACCATCTTTTCTTAATAAAATCATTGCATATGCCAATGGTTTAAACCAATCTTCTACTGAAGAAGATAGTGATTGACCAGGTTGTGTATCGTGGTTTTCCACAAAGGTTACAGCTTTTACTGGATTTGATTGTACAAGTGTCCCATTGAAAATATTTCTCATGTCATAATATCCACCAGCATTTGAAGCATCATGAAAATGTTGGTGTAAAGGCACATCAAATAATGACATTCTTCCTTCAGTTTTTGTAATATAGTTATTTAATTTGTTTATATCTGTACTCCAATATTCTCCAACAGTAAATAATTCTTTTCCTGTTGTGTTTCTCATATAGTCTAACCAGTCATTGAAAAAATCAAACTTTATATGCTTCACAGCATCCAGTCTAAATCCATCAACATTTGTAAAATCAACATACCATTTCCCCCAATTCTTTAGTTCTTGAACAACATCTGGATGTTCCATATCTAAATCTGCACCCATTAAATAATCATAATTTGCATTCTCAGTGTCAACTTCCCAATCCCATTCTTTTCCTATTCCGTTAAATCGAAATATTGCACTTTCCTGAGTACTTTGATCCCAATCAACTCCATCAAAATAATACCATCTCCATTTGAAATCAGAATATTTATTTGCCCTCCCTGGAAAATCGAAAACAGTCCATGCCTCAATTTCTCTATTTTCAAGTTCCAAATTTCTGTCATTCCAAGAAACTTTGGTAGCATTAACCCATTCTGTTGCATCTGCACCCATTCTATGATTAAATACAACATCAGCATAAACTTGGAGATTATATAAATGTGCAGAACTTACAACATTTAAATATTGATCTTTTGTTCCATATTTTGTTGCAATACTTCCTTTTTGATTAAATTCTCCAAGATCATACATATCATACACACCATATCCCACATCACTTTTTCCTGCTTGGCCTTTATATGCTGGAGGCATCCACAATGCAGTTATTCCCATAGATGCAAAATCAGACATCTTTTCAGAAAGTTCTACCCATAAACCTCTTTGTGTATTTTCATCATACTCTGGTAAATACCATTGAAAAGCCTGTAACATAACTCCATTTATAGGACTTGTATATTTTTTTACATCAATATAATGCGTATCATCATAAAAAGTTATTTTATAAGTAGTATATGGTTCGACCACATAATCAGATGCAGGATAACTTTCGCTCCAATCCCCATAATGATCTATCTTGAATCGTGGAGATCCATATCCATCACCATTATTAAATGTTATTATAATCTCCCATGTGTTTGGCGCGACCTTTTGCATTAATGTTGTTCCCCAATTGTTTGGAGTTCCTCTGAAATACGCCTGAGCCCATTCGCCTTTAACAATACTGGTAGAAGTTATAATTTCTCCAGAATTTTCATCAACTTGTTTCACACACCCTGTTAACAATAACAAAATCAATGTAATAATAACTAAAACATTCAAAAAAAAGCGTTTCACTTTGTCCATACCTCCCTAAAATATAAATTAATCCCCACCCAATTACACTTTGGATTATACTATTTGTAATGTACTTTTAAAAATATAATAATCGGAAAATATTTTTTAAAAATTAGAAAAAAAGGATTATATTTAATAATAATTGAATATTATAAACTATAATAACAAAAAATAATATTTATTTTTTGCTAAGAATCAATTATTTTTCTTTTGATACTTTTAATACATTTGGTGAAATAAATGTGTAAATTTTAATCATATGAGGTAACTCTTTTATTTTTTCATCGAACCAAAAATATAATTAAACTGATAAATAATAAAAAATTAACAATAAAAATGTATCAAGCGATATTATAAATATGTAAATTTATTAAATTTTAGCAAATAAAAATTTATCAGAGATTTACGTTAACTTTATTGATTTATTTCTTTTTTTTGATAAAATTAACATAAATTGATAAGTAAAAATATTCTCTTTATTTCAATTAACACTAATCTAATAAAAAATTGTATACTTTATGAAGTATTATTATAATTCAATAAATTAAAAATTCGCGATATATATAACGATATTATTGAACAAAGTCGATTGTTATCATGTATTAATAATGAGTGTCACCTGAAACTTTCTGAAATAATTATTATTACCATCCGTTTTTGAATAGAACCATAACATTGAATGCAGAAGGAAAAATATTGCCCTGTCCTTAAATTGAAAATGAAATAATTGGTGATGTTTCAAAAAATGAAAATGTTTTTAAAGAAATATTTTTAGAAAATAAAATAGATAAATATTGGAAACTGCATCTTGGAAAAACAGAAGAATGTGAGGAGAGGATATATATGGAAATAATAAAATTTAAAGGAGTAAAAAAGCAATATCATAGTAGAACTGAAGCAATAAAAGGTGTGGATTTTTCAGTAAGAAAAAGAGAAATAATAGGAATAATATATCTGACACCATTTCTTCTTCGTAAAGAAAAAATAATAATCCCCTCTAAGAAACAGAGGGGATTATTAATATTATTTACTTAAGAAAAATTCTAAATCTTTTTCTACTGTTGTAATTGGATTAATTCCAAAATTATCTACTAATACTTTTAATACGTTTGGTGAAACAAATGCTGGAAGTTTTGGACCTAATTTTATTCCTTTTACACCTAAATACAATAATGCTAATAATACTGCTACTGCTTTTTGTTCATACCATGCAATATTATATTCAATTGGTAATTCATTTATATCGTCCAATCCAAATGCTTCTTTTAATTTTAATGCTGTAACTACTAATGAATAAGAGTCATTACATTGACCAGCGTCTAATACCCTTGGAATTCCTCCAATATCTCCTAAATCCAATTTATTATATCTATATTTTGCACAACCAGCTGTTAAAATAACATTATCTTTCGGAAGTTTTGCTGCAAATTCTGTATAATATTCTCTTTCTTTATGTCTACCATCACAACCTGCCATTACAAAGAATTTTTTTATTGCACCTGATTTTACTGCTTCAATAACTTTATCTGCTACTTGAGATACTTGTTCATGTGCAAAACCTATAACTAATTTTTTACCTTCTCTTTCAGGAATAGGACCTAATTCTAACGCTTTCTTAATTACTGGTGAAAAATCTTTTGGTTTTCCATCTGTTCTATTTGGAATATGAGTTAATTTATCAAATCCAACTAACCCTGTTGTGAATACTCTATCTTTATATGATTCCTTTGGAGGAACTAAACAATTTGTTGTCATTAATATTGCTCCACCAAATTCTTCAAATTCTTTATCTTGCTTCCACCATGCACTTCCAAAATTTCCAGCTAAATGTTTATATTTCTTTAATTCTGGATATGCATTTGCTGGTAACATTTCACCATGTGTATAAACCATAATGCCTGTGCCTTCTGTTTGTTTTAATAATTCCTCTAAATCAAGTAAATCATGACCACTTACTAATATTCCAGGTGCATTATATGTTCCTGTATATACTTCTGTAATTTCCGGATTTCCGTATGTTGAAGTATTCGCTTTATCCAATAATGCCATTGCTTCTACTGCATATTTACCAGCTTCCATAGTTAAGTTTATTAGTTCATCTACAGTAATATCATCTCTTAATGTTTCTACTAATCCTTTTTGAATGAAATATAATATATCATCATTTGCATATTTTAAAACATATGCATGATCTGTATATGCTGCAATACCTTTTAAACCATATATTAACAATTGCTTCAATGATCTTATATCTTCATTTTTATCAAGAAATACTCCAACTTCCATTCCTTTTAATTCATATACTTCTGCCCCTCCCGGTTTATACCATTCAGCTGCTTCTGGAACTTTTTCATCAAATGGTTTTCCTTCTTTAGCCACATATGCATCTAAAAATTTGTGTTTTACTCTATCTCTTAATTCTATAGCTCTTTCAATAAATTCCACCATTCTTTCAACAGAAAAATTTACATTTGTTATTGTACTAAACAGAGCTTCAGCAACATATAAATTAGCTTCATCATCTTTTACACCATATTCTTTTGCTTTTAATGTCCAATATGATAATCCTTTAGTAAGCCATATTAACATATCTTGTAATGTAGCTACTTCTGGAGTTTTTCCACAAACACCTATAGTGTCACATCCCACACCTCTTGCTGCTTCTGAACATTGATAACAAAACATACCCATATTCTACACCTCCATAATTTTATTAATATTCATCATAAATCCTTTTTTCTCCTGTAATTTCCTGAATTGGTTTTATATCTTGAGTAACTTCTAAAGTACCTAAATATTTTCCTTCTTCATTCCTCACAGCAAAATATCTTATATATATGTACTTTTCCCCTAATTTTAGCCAAAAATCCGCATGATCTCTTTTACCAGACTTAAAATCATCTACTATTTTATTAACTATATCTATACTTTTTTGTGGATGACAATTTTGAACTTTTCTTCCTATTATTGCTCTACTTCTAACAAAAATTCTTTCTTTTGATTCACTAAAATACTTTACTTCATCATTTGCATCTACAAAAGTAATATCAATAGGTAAAGTATTAAGCATAAACTTTAATTGTTCTATTGTTAATTCTCCACTAGGTAATTTTATTTTCCCTTTAATAATTTCTTCTACTTCTTTTTTTTCTGAATTCATTGGTTCTGGATCAAAACCACAATATCCTATTTCGTCAAATTGATGTCTGATATTTATCCATTCTTCATCACTAATTAATTTTAAAGCAGTTGGAAATAATACCGAATGTTCTTTATGTACATGATTCATAAAAAATTCCTGTAATTGTAAAGTTAAATTATAAAATTTATTTTTTGCTTTTTCAAAATCTTTGTTTTCTTTAATAGCTATTATCTCTTTTCTTATCTCACGCACCTGATCATGCTCTTTCCACATTACAGCAGGTGGTTTAGTTATACCGTGTTTTTCAATATAAGGGAATAAAACATTTTCTTCCTTTAAAAAATAATTTTCTGCTGCCATCAGATCATCCAAATATATACTTAGTTTCATAAATAACGGAAATGCTTCCTGAACAGATTTTTTATTTAGTACATCTTTTGCTATATCTCTTATTTTTTCTGTCGTTTTTATAATAAACTCATGTTCTTTCATTAAAATATATATAGGATGCCATGGCTCTACATCAATTTTTTCTTTATCTATATACTCTTTAAATAACTCCAAGTGCACATCACAAACAGATTGAATTTGATCAATCGTTATCCCTTCATTATCCATTAAATCCTGCTCTACTAAAGCTACATCTTCTGCTGATAATTCTTTTATGGTTTTTTGTAATTCTTTTTTCAATTCTTCATTATCTTTTTCTTTGTTTGCTCTTTTTATCAAATTCTTCAAATATTCTTTTTTATTAAATAATTCACTCATAATATCACCAACTTTGTGAAATTTTTATTTTTATTTTACATATTAATTATAACTTTTTTTATCCAATTTATCTGTAACCTATGTTACGCTCCAAAAAATTTAATCTAAACTTCATAAACAACTAATCTTTTGGTAAAAATAAAAAACTCCCTTTTTCAAGGGAGCCATACTACTGAAAAAATATGAATGAAACCAGATATATAACTGAAATTCAAAAATAAAATGAATGAAAACTCCAATGGAACAGGTCAACTTTGAAGATTAGATTTTCCCGTATAAGTAAACTTATTTTTGAAAATACTTTGTATTTAATATATACACTTTATTTCCTTCTTTTTTTATTATACCTTCACTTTCTAATCGAGAAAATGCTCGAGAAAGCGCTGGTCTTGTAACTCCAAACAAATGAGAGAGTTGTTCTATAGAATGGTCTAATATTATTACATTTTCATCATCGTTTTTTTTTATTTTTTCATGTAAATAAAATAGTATTTTATCTTTCAAATTATTTAATGTTATAAACCATAATTTTTGAGAGATAAAATTAAACTTTGTACCTAAATGCTCTATCAATTCTATTAAAAACTCTTTATTTTCCATAGCAAGTTCATATATTTTTTCTTTTTGAATATATCCAATAAGACATTTCTCTTCTGTAATAATATCAACAGGAAGATTTGGACTTTTTGAAAAGGTTGCACCTAACGCTAGAATATTTGGTGCTTCTATTTCTTCTATCTGAATAACTTTACCATCTATTTCTGTCATTTCAGTTTTGATTATCCCTTTTAATAATAACATTACTTCTTTTATTTCTTCTCCTCTTGTTTTTATTATTTCATTTTTTTCATATTCTTTTATAATTAATATATTTTTATCTAATAAATTTTCTATTTCACCTATTTTTAGCTTTCTAAAAATTATCATTTTTGAAAATATTGTCCCTAACGGATGCATATTATCACCTCAAAATAATTATATATTTTTTGATTAATTTTGTCAAATTTCTTTATTAATATTAAATGTGATAAAATAAAATTAGATTATTAAAAGGAGGCATTTATATGCATATATTAACTGCTGATGAAATGAAAAAAATTGATGACTCTACATCAAAAGAATATGGGATCACTTCAGAAGTTTTAATGGAACAAGCTGCTATTTCAATCTATAATGAGATTACAAAGAATTTTAATAAAAATACACATTTTTTATTTGTCTTAGGAACAGGAAATAATGGTGGAGATGGATTAGCTACCGCAAGGTTATTATATAATGAAGGATATAAAAATATAAAAATTGCTATTATAGGCAAAAATCAAAGTGAATTATTTAAAAAACAATTAAAAACCATAAAAAAATTTGGATTTGATAATTTTATTGAAATTAATGATGATTTTAAAAATCATGTAAGCGTAGCAGATTGTATAGTTGACGGTTTAATAGGAATTGGATTAAAAGGAGAACTAAAAAAAGAAATGTTGGAAATAATCAATATAATTAATTCTAAAAAACGTGGGAAAATAATTTCTATAGATATACCTTCAGGAATAGATGCCAATACTGGAAAAGTATTCGGAAATGCTATAAAAGCAGATAAAACTATAACTTTTGGAAGCTATAAACTTGGACATATCTTCTTTCCTGGAAGGGAATATTCCGGTTCAATAATTGTGGCTCCACTTTCTTTTCCAAAAAAATTATTTAGCATTTCTCATAGAGAACTAGTAACCCGCGATATGATAAAAAAGCTTTTACCCAAAAGACCTAAGTTTTCGCAAAAGTATGATTTCGGTAATGTTTTAATCCTTGCAGGTTCTGCTGAGTTCCCTGGTGCTTCTGTGTTATCTGCTATCGGTGCTCAAAAAATTGGTGCTGGTTTGGTCAGATTGATAACTCCATGTTCTTTATCTTCATCTGTTTTAGAACATGAACCAGGAATAATATACAAATCACTGAATAAAGATAAGTTTTCATTAAGAGATATTGATGTAATATCAAAAAATATAAAAAAAGCTTCTGTAATAGTTATAGGCCCTGGATTAGGACGTTCTAATGAAACTATGCAATTTGTAAGGGGAGTTGTTGAAAATTCTAAAGGACCTATTGTCGTAGACGCAGATGCATTATATGCTGTCGATGCATTAACATTACGAAAAAATATTGTTTTAACTCCACATGTAGGAGAAATGCAAAGAATCGTAAGGACAGACGAAATAGAAATAAGGCAAAATTATGAATATACTGAATATTTTGCCAAAAATAAAAAAGCAACTATTGTATTTAAAGATGCCACAACCATAATCACAAATGGTGAAAAAACATATTTCAATATTACTGGCAACACTGCTTTATCAAAAGGTGGTAGCGGAGATTTATTAACTGGAATAATAGCCGGGCTAATAGCTCAGGGATTAGATGTTATGAAGGCGAGTATTATAGCTTCTTATTTATCGGGAAGAACTGCTGAAATAGTTAGCTCTGAAAAATCTGAATATTATTCTACACCTCTTGATATTGCTAAAAATTTATATAGAGCATTATTGGAGGTTATGAATGATTAAAAGGAAACTTCTTCAACAATTAAAACAAAAACAATTATTAACTCAAAAACAAATTCAGGCATTAAATATTGTTCAAATGCCATTAAATAAGCTTGATAATGAAATAAACAATTTCATTTTAGAAAATGTTTTTTTAAAGTTTGAAGATGAAAATTTAAATTTGTATAGCTTAGATTACATGGATTATATTTTAGAAACAACTGCATATAAAAGGAGTTTTTTAGAGGAAATAAAACCTATATTTCTTGCTATTATTCCAGATGAACTTGAAATAATAGCTGAAACTTTATTTAATTATCTTGATAATAATGGTATATTAACCATTTCAAAAAAAGAATTCATAAAAAAATATAAATTACAAAAAAAAGATTATGATTTACTCATAGAAACGCTTAAAAATCTTGGACCTTCCGGTTTTGCCGAGGAATCACTTGAAAAAGCTTTGAAAATTAGGGAAAAAGAGGGAGAAAATGGAATGCCTCTTTCCAGTTTAGAGACTAACGAAAATATTGTATATATAAATTCGAAACCAGATATTGTATTTTTTAAAAAAGGAGAAAATATAAAATGGGAAATTAATACTCCAAGAATTCCAGAAATTGATGAAGTTTATTTAAAAAACTTAAAATCAGTAAAAGAAAAAAACTTAAAAAAGTATATAGAGAAAGAAATGGAAAAATTATATATATTAAAAAATGCATTAAAAAAAAGAAAAGAATATTTAAATAAGCTGGCTGAATTAATAGTAAAAGAAAATAAAACCTTTCTGGAAACCGGTATAAATCCCAAAAGACTCGGTATAAGAACTGTAGCAAAAATTCTTAACCTCTCCCCATCTACTGTTAGCAGAAGCGTATCATCAAAATATTTTGTCAATCTAAAAAAAACAATATTACCATTTTCCAGTATATTTAATACTAAAGATTCTCAAAAAAATGAGAAAGATATTATTATTAAATTCATAAAAGAACACATGGACATATCTGATAATAAATTATCAAAATTAATAGAAGAAAAATTGAACATAAAAATTTCCAGAAGAACAGTAAATAAGTATAAAAACCAAATAAAAAAGGATGGTAATTAAAATGAGAGTGTTTATAGTATCAGGTGGAGAAACAAAAAGCCCTTTAAATTTTTATAAAAACATTATTGATAATTCTGATATTTTAATTGCTGTTGATAAAGGAATAGAATTATACAGAAAACTCGATATAGAGCCAGATTATTTAATTGGAGATCTGGATTCAGCATCTCAAAAATCTATTGAATGGGCAGAATCTAACGATGTTGAGATAATAAAATATAGGCCTGAAAAAGATTTTACAGATATCGATCTTGCAATTGAATTTTCTATTGAAAAAAACGCCGACAATATATTTATTTCTGGCTTTTTAGGGAATAGAATAGATCATATTTTAGGGGCATTGTTATTGCTAAAAAAATATAATTCAAATATTATTTTTTCAGAAAAATTTTTAGAGATACAAAAAATCCCAAAAATTTTTGAAAAAAATGTAGAAATTGGTGAAACATGGTCTATTTTTTCATTAGCAGAAAAAACTGAAGGAATTTATTTTGAAGGTTTTAAATACACTTTGAAAAATGGAACATTATATTTTGATAATCCTATTGGAATAAGTAATGAGACTATTAATAATATTGTTGAAATATCCTATTCTAAAGGATGTTTAGTCTATTTTAGATGGTTAAAAACTATTGGAGGTTAAAAAACATGTCTAAAAAGAAAAAATATACTAAAAAATTTGGTACTCCTCCAGCAACATTGATATATACTGGAAAATTTTATGGAGATTTTGAAATTGAAGTTTCTGATTATGATAAAGATGAATATAATGAAATACACACTAAAAACATTGAAGATTGCTTCTTAAAAAAGGAAGAGAAAAAAACACGCTGGATAAATTTAATAGGGATTCATGATACCGATTCTGTAAAAAAGTTATGTGATCGATATAATATTGATCCTTTAGTAATAGAAGATATACTGAATATACATCAGCATCCTAAAATAGAAGTTTTTGAAGAATATATTTTTATTGTTTTAAAAATGTTATCTTATAATGAAATTACTTCTTCTATAGAAATTGAACAAGTCAGTATAATTTTAGGTGAAGATTATATAATAACCTTTCAGGAAAAAAAAGGTGATGTCTTTGATTTTGTCAGAAAAAGAATTCGAGCTAATGAGGGACTCATTAGAAAGAAAAAAAATGATTATTTATTGTTTAGTTTAATGGATTCTATAATTGATTTTTATTTTGCTAGGTTAGAAGAAATCGAGGAAAAATTGAATATCATTGAAGAGAATTTATTAATAAAATCTTCACCAGAAAAGGAAAAAGAAATATATTATATAAAAAAGAATTTAAATATAATGATAAAATCAATTCTTCACATAAAAGATGTAATTGCTTTAATTGTTAATGATAAACCCAAATTGATAAAAGATTCATTCAAATATTTCAAAGATTTATATGATCACACCATACAAATAACTGATATATCAGAAACACTTATAAATTCCGCAAATGATTTGTTCGATTTTTATTTATATATGGTAAATAATAAAATGAATTCAATAATGAAAATACTTACAATTATTTCAACTATATTTATCCCATTGACTTTGATCACTGGTATTTATGGTATGAATTTCAAATATATGCCAGAACTTCAATCAAAATATGGATATCCGATTGTTCTTATGGTTATGGCTATAATTTCTGCAATAATGTTATATATATTTAAAAAGAAAAAATGGATGTGATAAATATTACACAAATTCTTTGATTCTTCTAAAACCTTCTTCTAATTTTTCTATTGAATTTGTAAAGGATAGTCTTACAAATCCTTTTTCGTTAAATGCACTTCCGGGAATTAAAGCAATTAATTTTTCTTCAAGAATTGTTTTACAAAATAAACTATCATCTTCAATCGGTGATTTGAAAAATAGATAAAAAGCTCCTTTAGGATTAACAAAAGTTAATCCTATTTCCCTTGATTTGCTTATGACAAAATCTCTTCTTTTTTTGAATTCTTTTAGCATATAAGAATTATCCACTTCATCAATAACTGTTGATGCATATTGAGCAATTGAATTTACAGATGTTATTGAATGCCCCTGTATTTTTACTATTCTATTGTAAATTAATTGATTTTTTAACGCAACAAAACCTATTCTCCATCCAGTCATTGAATAGCTTTTTGAAAAAGAATTGATATAAATCAATTGATTTTTATCAACATATTTAGCAAAAGATGAAAAATTATCTTCATATACTAAAAAGTCATAAACCTCATCAGTAATCACAAAAATTTTGTTCTCATTTGCTATTCTCGATATTTCTATCACAATCTCTTCTGGATATATAACACCTGTAGGATTATTCGGAGAATTTACTAAAATCGCTTTGGTTTTCGAAGTAACTAATTTCCTTAGTTTATTTATATCTGGTAAAAAATTATTTTCAAATTCGGTTTTTAAAATTACTGGCTTCGCTCCAGTTAATAAAATCCCAGGAACATAACTCACCCAAAATGGTGAAAATAAAATAACTTCATCTTCTCTATCCAAAATAGAAAGAAATGTATTAAATAAAGCTTGTTTCCCTCCATTTGTCACTAAAATTTCATTTGGTAAAAAGTGTATATCTTTTTTATAAAGCATTCTTGATATTGATTCTCTTAACTCTGGAATACCTTTACTATCTGTATAATTTGTAAAATTTTTTTCTAAAGCTTCTTTTGCTTTTTCTTTAATAATATTGGGCGTGGGAAAATCAGGTTCGCCTGCAGTTAAGTTTATTACGTCTTTTCCATCTTCAATTAATTTCTTAGCTAAAGTATTAATTTCTATTGTCTTTGATATTGGTATTTTATCAACAAATTTCATATAAATTCCTCCTTATTAATTCATAGAACATTATTTCTTAATTTACTTAGAAATTTTTCCAATTCTTCTTTATCTTTTGTCATTATGATATGCTTTAAATACTCCAAATTCGAATTTATTCGTCCTATTTCTTCAACTGTAAGAGAATTAAATAATATTTCTGAAATCAAATTTGTATCTTCCATAAGAACCCCTTTTGCAATTGATAAATGTTTTGCAAATGTTGTTCCAGGAACAATAGTTTTATCAACACGACCAGCAAAAACCAACGAAGATATAAATGGTACACTTAATGAATATGCCATCATTTTATCATGTTCATCAAAACTAAGAGTATGAATTTTTAAATTGTATTTAGTAAAAAACGATTTAAAAAATTCCAAATAATTATTTTCTGAACCTGAAATAAAAATAACATTTTCTCCTTTTAAATTCCCCATATTTGCAAATGTTGGACCAAACATTGGATGAAAAGATACATATTTTAAATTATGTAATTGATAAAATTTTTTTACATCATTTTTTATAGAAGCTATATCTCCAAAAACAATATTTTTCTTATTATTAATATTTTCTACAATATTCTCAAATGCATCTATTGTATTCGAAAGTGGTGCACAATTTAATATGAAAGATGGATTAAATTCAGAAACTTTTTTTAAATCATTTGTTATAACATAATTTCTACTCTTTTGAAAATCTTGATTTTTAATATCATAAACCATTATCTCAATATTATTTATTTTGGATAATTCTTTAGCAAACCATTTACCCATCCTCCCGTGACCTATTATCAATAACCTTTTATTTTCTAACATTTTTTCACCCTCTTTCTTATTTTTATTACTTATTATTTGATATTTTGACTAATACATCAAAAAAATTCGGAAAAGATTTTCTTACACAATATGGGTTATTAATAATTACTCCTTCTTCACTAACAAGGCCAGAAACAGCAAGAGACATAGCTATTCTATGATCGTTTTGTGAATCAACAATTCCACCTTTAATCTTTCCTCCTTTTATGAACATTGTTCCTCCATTTTTTGTTTCATACCATATATCAATGCCTATATTTTTAAAAGAGGCTATTAAACTTTCCACTCTATTACTTTCTTTATATTTTAATCTGTCTATATTAGTAATCTCACTAATCCCTTTACAACTAGTTGCTAATGCAACTAAAGCAGGAACGACATCTGGGGCATCTTTTGCATCAAATTTAAAAGAATTATATATATCTTGAGATTTAGAAACATATATAACATCTTCTGAAAATTTAACATCTAGCCCTATTTCTTTTAGTATTTCTATTATTACAGAATCAGCTTGTGAGGAATTTTCTTTTAAGCCATAAATCCCAATTTTATCTCCTGCTATTGCTCCAGCTACTAATATAAAAGCTGCACTAGACCAATCATTTTCAACAATATACTTTGAAAAAGAATATTTCTGATTACCTTCAATTTCAAACTCATTCATATTATTAGAATACTTTATATTTATATTACTATCTTTCAAAACTTCTAAAGTCGCCATTACATATGGAATACTTGTTTTATTGATAATTTTTAATTGGCTTTTTCCAGCAATTATTGGCAATGCCATTAATAATCCTGAAAAAACTTGTGTTGTTAATGAAAGATCTATAACTCCATTATGATGTTTCAAATTTCCACTAACTAATACCGGCACACTACTATTTGTTAATTGAATATTCATACCAAAATCTTTTAAAAAACTAATAACATTAAACGGTCTTTTCAAAAGTGAACCTCTCCCTGTAACTGTATAAATTTGTTTATTATCTTTTATTAATCCAAGTATAGGAATTATCATTCTAGCACATAATCCAGACTCTCCGCAATTAATAATAGAAATACCCTTAGAATTAAAATTACTAAATCCACAATTACCAGAAATTAATATATCCATGCTTACTTCTGATTCATTTATTATAGATATATTAGCTCCTAATTTTTTTATAACTTCAATTGTAGCTAATACATCTTCACATTTTGAAATATTGTATAATTTAGCTTCATCGCAATTAAGTAATCCTGCAAATAATGCTCTAATAGAATAGCTCTTGGAAGGGGGAATTAAACACATACCGTTTACTGTAGACTTAGTTACTTTTATTGCATTATTCAATTTTTTTATCATTTTTTCCAACTCCTTTTAAGATTTAAAATTATTAATTATATTATATAATTTTTTTATTTTCTGCATTCTTCAATGCTTTTTTAATAGCCAAGGCATTTTCTACAAGATATTTAAATTGCTGAGGAGTTAATGCTTGTTCTTTATCTGACAATGCTTTTTCAGGACATATGTGAACCTCTACAATTATTCCATCCGCTCCAGCAGCAACTGCAGCTTGAGCAAGTGGAATTACAAGAGAATTCTTGCCAGCAGCATGTGAAGGATCAACAATAACTGGTAAGTGGGTAAGTTCTTTTAAAGAGGGAACTGCTGAAATATCAAGAGTATTTCTTGTATAATTTTCAAATGTACGTATTCCTCTTTCACATAAAACAACATTTTTATTTCCTTCTGATAATATATACTCTGCACTATATAGAAGATCTACTAATGTAGAATTCATTCCCCTTTTTAATAATACTGGCTTATTGCTCTTTCCAACTTCACGAAGTAAGGAAAAGTTCTGCATATTTCTAGCACCAATTTGAAGCATATCTACATATTCAGCTATCCAATGGACATCTCTTGGATCAAGAACTTCTGTAACAATAGGTAACCCAGTTATTTCAGAAGCTTTTTTTAAAATTTTTAATCCCTTCAATCCTAACCCTTGAAATGAATATGGAGATGTTCGCGGCTTAAATACACCACCTCTAAGCATATGTGCTCCAGCTTCTTTTACGGCAATTGCAGTTTGAATAGTTTGTTCCTCTGTTTCTACTGAACATGGACCAGCAATAAATACGAAATCTTTTCCAAAAACAACTTCTGAATTTAAAGAACTACTAGATACTTTCACTAAACTTTTTCCCACATTTTTTTTTGAAACTAAACGTAAATCTTTTAAATCAGTTCCCATATATACCCCTCCCTTTAATTATAATATTACTATTCTAATAAAAAAAGCCGCAAGTGCTTTTTTATTGCACTTACGGCCACTGCTTTTTTATATCCTGATGGTTTTAAACAACAAAACCCGCAGGAGACCATAAGTGCTCTCCTGCATAATAATAACAGTAGTTATTGAATTTTTCTAATAAATTATTTATTTTTTTCAAAATAATAAATAATTGTTGTTTCATACAAATCCCTCCGAATTTTTTGTATTATATCAAAATTTAATTATAATGTCAAGATAAAAAAATAAAAGACCCAGCTTTCGCTGGGCCTTTTACGATGGCTCCGGCGGAGGGATTCGAACCCCCAGCCTAGTGGTTAACAGCCACCCGCTCTACCGTTGAGCTACGCCGGAACAACTCCAAAGTATATTATAGCATAACTTTTAGAATAAATCAAGAAAAATTTTTGCTACAAATATTAAATCTTGTTTTATTTTACATAAATAACTTTTGATATTTCAAGCCATCTAATCCTTTTTTCTTTTACTGAATAAACAAAATGTGCATATCCTATTCTATCAGCATGATATAATCCTGATATTCCTATTGTTCCTCTTAATTCATAAACACCATCATTTCCAAAATCAAAAGGTTCTAATTCTCCTACTCCATCAATAAATAATTCTTTGAATTTACCAATAAATTGACCATATTTATTATATGCTTTCATTTTTATATATTCATCTTTCCTATCTGATAAATCTAGATAGGTAAAAGCATCCTGGTATTTTACTAAGGCTTTAAAATTATCCATAAATGATGTTTTTAGATCTAATATTTCATCTTTTGAACTCAATAATTCACCATTTTCATATGAATAGAGATAGTAATATAAAAAATTTCCACTTCCTCCAGAATATCCTTTTACAAATATATCTAATTTTTTATCTCCATCAAAATCATAAAATTCCATTGTAGGTTTATATGCTCCAAATCCTAATTCAATTGTTGTTGATTCTTTACCAATAATACTTAATTTAAGATTATCAATATAAATAGAACTAATATAATCACCTTCTAATATAACTTTTTCATTAATCATATCACCATTCAAGTCAACATCCTTTTGAATAATAATTTTTGAAAACATAAACAATGGGATTAACACAACTAATAATACTGCCATTTTTTTCATTTTATTCGCCTCCAAAAAAATGATTATATAATTTTATAGATAATTGTTCCTGTTTATGCCAGTAACCTGCTAACTTTTCATTTCTTGATAAATCTCCTAACTTCTTATAATACTTCTTATTTAATTTACCAGGTCCAACATTAAATAAAGGAGTTCCAGGTAAAGGCATAAACGTATGAGAGTGAATCACAGCATTATATTTTTCTGTGATTTTATCCATAAAATCAAATGTCTTTTTTATATCTTCTTCGGTTTCAAAAGGAAATCCAAATATAAAATCTACATAAGGAATAAAACCATGTTCGTGTAATAATGCTAATGAATGTTCAACAATTTCTAAATTATGTCCTCTTTTTATTTTATTTAATATATTTTCACTACCACTTTGAGCTCCAATAATCACCATTTTGTTATTTACATACTTTTTTATTACTTTCAAAACTTCTGGTGTAACTGATTCCGGTCTTACATCAGATGGAAAAGACCCCAAATATATTTCTTCCATCCCTATTTTTTTTAAATTAAATAATAATTCTTCAATCTTTTCTACATTTGGAATAACACCATTTTTTGATCCATAGCCAAATGAATTTGGAGTAATAAACCTTGCAATTTTTCTATTGTGTTTTATTCCTTCTTTTGCATATTCAATTATAATATCTACATCTCTGTGTCTGACTATTCTTCCAAAAAGATTAGGTGTTTGACAATATCCACATACAAAGGGACACCCTCTTGTAATTTCAATTGGCATAAAATGTTTATTTTTAATTGCATAAGGTGGATAAAAATTTAAATCAACAAATTCTTTGGAATATATTATTCTTTCATTAGATCCATTTTTCAAAAAATTGGTGAAGGTTTTTTCACCTTCACCAACAAATATATGATCAAAACCTATTTTTAATGTTTCTTCAGGCATAGCACTTGGATGTGGCCCACCTGCTATAACTTTAAATCCTTTTTCTTTTAATATAGGAACTTCTTTTTCTACATCAAAGATATCAAAACTCATAAAAGAATAAACTATTAAAGTATCTTCTGGATTATAATCTAATATTTTTTTAAAGTTTTTTTCTAATATTGTTTCTATATTTATATTTTCTTTTTCAATTGCTGCAATTAAAGCAACGATCGAATATCTATTGGATTTAAAAAGTCTAAAGATTATCTTTTTCAACTATATCCTCCTCAGCTTTCTTCTTTGGTAGTATATCTCTTAATCCTGAAGCAAATACCAATATGCCTATAATCAAAGCAGAAGCAGTTGAAATATTTACATATATGTATGTCCCTATAGCAATAGCGTTTATTAACCAAGCTAATGTGATGAATATCTTACTATTTTTATAATTATATAATGAAGAAAATATGGTTGAACCTAAAACCAATACTATAAATAAGTCTATATTAAAACTCCTTATTATACCAAATACTGATAATAAAAGACCTATGAACAAAAAAGTAATTGTTAGTTTATCATATTTTTTAGATAAAAATGAAAATATGGCTGTTATTAATCCTAATATTACAGATAAAACCATAAAAAGTATATTAGCTTTTAAATAATAAGCAGCTAATCCCGATAATAGTATTGAAAAAACTACAGAATATATCATTTATTTCACTCCTTACATCTTATCTACAACTTTTATTCCTAATAAATCTAATCCTTTTCTTAAAACTTCACCTGCTAAGTGTGATAGTAATAATCTTGATTTTAATATTTTTTCTTCTTCTTTTAATACAGGTAAATTATTATAGAATGAATTATAAGTTTGGGCTAATTCAAATAAGTAATCTGCTATTAGATTAGGTTTATAATCTTCTGCTGCCCTCATTACTACTATTGGCAATTGCGTTAATAATAAGCCCAATTTTCTTTCTAATTTTTCATTTATTATTAGTTCTGCATTTTCCAATGTATACCCATTATCTTTTGCTTTTCTTTTTAATGATTGGATCCTTGCATACGTGTATAATAAATATGGTGCTGTGTTGCCATCAAAAGCTAACATTTTATCCCAATCAAAAATTATATGACTAATTCTATTTTGACTTAAATCTGCATATTTAACTGCACCTATACCAATTACTTCAGCAATTTCATTTTTTTCCTCTTCTGTTAAATTAGGATTTTTCTCTTCAATAATTGCTCTTGCCTTTTCTACTGCCTTGTTCAACAGTTCTTCTAATTTTATTACATTACCTTTTCTTGTAGAAAATACTCCGTCAGCAAATCTCATTAATCCAAACCATATATGTTGATAATTATCATCCCAACCTAACTTTCTTGCAATATTAAATACTTGTTTGAAATGTGTTTGTTGTCTTTCGTCTGTTACATATAATATTCTATTTGGGTGATATGTTTCCCTTCTGAATTTTATACATGCTAAATCTGATGTTGCATATAAGAAAGCACCATCTTTCTTTTGTATTATGGCTGGTGGAAGATTTTCCTTTTCATCAAAAAACACAACAACTGCTCCTTCACTATATGTAGCAATACCTTTTTCTAATAACATTTTTACTATTTCTGGCATAATATTATGATAATGTGATTCACCATAATAAGTATCAAATTCTATATCCATTCTTTTATAAATTTTATTATATTCTCTTAATGATAAATCAATAAATTCTTGCCAGAGTTTTCTGTTTTTTGGATCTCCATCCTGCAATTTTTTTAATTCCTGTCTTGCTTCTTCTAATAAATCCGGATTATTTTCTGATTCTTTTTCGAATTTTACATATATTCTTTCCATCTCTCCAATTGGATCTTTTTCATAATTTTCTTTATCTAGCCATAATCTATACGCTACAATTAACTTTCCAAACTGCGTTCCCCAATCTCCTAAATGATTATCTCCTATAACATCATATCCCAAATATTTGTATATTCTTTTTATTGAATCGCCAATTACAGTACTTCTTAAGTGACCTATATGCATAGGTTTAGCTATGTTTGGGGAAGAGTAATCTATTACTACAGTTCCTTTGTCTTCAATAAATGAAAAATCAGGGTCTTCTTTTTCTATTTTTGATAAATAGCTAACAAGAAATTCATTTTTTACATAGATATTAATAAATCCTGGTCCAGCAATATCAATTTTTTCTATAATTTCATTTTCAGGAATATTATCTATTATTTCTTGAGCAATTATTCTTGGAGATTTCTTCAAATTTTTAGCATTAATCATTGCAAAATTAGTTTGAAAATCTCCAAAATTTTCATTTGCTGTTCTTTGAACTATAGGATTTTTTATTTCAATTTCAGGATATATCTTTTCGACAGACTTTTTTAATAGTTCTTCTAATATTTTTTCTATGAGCTTCATAATTTCACTCCCCTTTCATTGTTGTTTTTATTATTATAATTATAACATAGATTTTGTTAAAAAAAGAATAAATTAATATAATGGAATCTATTCTTTTTGATTTTATTTTTATAGCAATCTATAGTTAAGATTGCTATAAATTTTGGTAAATTAAAAATTATATATAGCTATAATATTTATTATTAGTTAATTATAAAAGTTTGTTAAAAAAATATTTCAATTGAACATTTTTCCTTTTTTTGGAGTATAATATATACGGAAATCAAAAGTTTAAATTAAGGAGGTAGATAATATGGCCGAAAAAGAATATGTAGTTGGTATTGACCTTGGTACAACCAACTCAGCAATAGCATGGATGAAGCCAGATGGAAACGTTGAAGTTATACCTAATGCCGAAGGTAAAAGAACAACACCTTCGATTGTACATTTTTCAAAAGACGGAACAGTTATTGTAGGCGAACCTGCAAAAAGACAAGTCGTTCTACATCCAGAAAGAACAATTAGATCAATTAAAAGAAAAATGGGTTCAGATTATAAAGTGACTGTTGATAACAAAAGTTTCACCCCACAACAAATTAGCGCTTTTGTTTTGCAAAAATTAGTAAGAGATGCTGAAGCATATTTGGGTGGTAAAATCAAAAAAGCTGTTATCACAGTTCCAGCATATTTCAACGACGCGCAAAGACAAGCAACAAAAGAAGCTGGAGAAATTGCAGGTTTAGAAGTTTTGAGAATTATAAATGAACCTACAGCTGCATCAATAGCATTTGGTTTGAACAAAGTTCACGAAGATAAAAAAATCGTAGTATATGACCTTGGTGGAGGTACGTTTGACGTTTCTATTTTGGATGTTGGAGAAGGAGTTATTGAAGTAGTTTCTACATCAGGTAATAACCATCTTGGTGGTGACGATTTTGACCAAAGAATCATTAATTGGTTAGTAGAAGAGTTTAAGAAAGAACATGGTTCTGATATATCTGGTGATAGGCAGGCAATGCAAAGGTTAAAAGAAGCTGCAGAAACAGCAAAAATTGAATTATCAACAAAATTAGAAACAGAAATTAATTTACCATTTATTACGGTAGTTAACGGGCAACCAGTTCACTTACAAAAAACATTAACAAGAAAGAAATTCGAAGAATTGGTAAGAGATTTAGTTGAATCAACAAGAGGCCCAATAGAAACAGCATTAAAAGATGCTGGATTATCAGCTCAGGAAATTGATGATGTATTGTTAGTTGGTGGTTCTACAAGAATTCCTGCTGTACAAGAATTGGTAAAATCAATATTCCAGAAAGAACCAAGTAAAGGTGTTAACCCTGATGAAGCTGTTGCTGTAGGTGCTGCAGTTCAGGCAGCTATCATGACAGGTAATACTGAACAAGACTTAGTATTGGTTGATGTTACACCACTGTCTTTAGGTGTTGAAGTTAAAGGTGGATTAATGGAAGTTATTATTCCAAAAAATAGTAAAATACCAATTAGAAAAAGTAAAGTATTTACAACAGCAGCAGACTTCCAAACTGAAGTTGAAATTGGAGTATTCCAGGGAGAAAGACCTCTTGCAAGAGATAATTTCTTTTTAGGAAGCTTTAAATTAACTGGAATACCACCAGCACCAAGAGGAGTTCCACAAATAGAAGTTTCATTTGATATAGATGCTAATGGTATTGTTAATGTTTCAGCTAAAGATTTAGGTACTGGAAAACAACAATCAATGGTTGTTACAGGAAGAAACAAACTATCTTCAGAAGATATTGAAAGAATGATTAGAGAAGCTCAAGAATATGAAGAACAAGATAAGAGAAAGAGAGAAGAAATTGAGCTTAAAAACCAGGCTGATGATTTAGCATATCAAGTAGAAAAGTTAATTAATGAAAATAAAGATAAAGTTCCAGAAGATCAAAGAACAAGATTAGAGTCATTAATTAATGAGGTAAGAGATGCTATAAATAAGAATGATATTGCAAAATTAAAGATTGTTATGGAAGATTTGAAAAATGAATCAATGAAATTAGGACAATTTATTTATCAACAAGCACAACAAACAGCTAATGCTGGTGCAAATCCTGGACCAAATCCAGAAGATACACAAAATCCAAATAATTAAAAAAGCTCCGGTTCAATCCGGAGCTTTTTTAATCCCTTTTTAACAATGGAAAAACAGGGTTCAATTCTTTTATTAGTTCATGTATTTTTTTCATATCATTTTCCGAAAGTGTCTCATCAAGTTCTTTTTCTATTTCACACATCCAGGTAAATCTTTCAAAATCATTTGGACTAACGCAGGTTGTAACCCCTTTAGATAATGTGAATTTCATAGCCAATTCTGCTTCTTCTTTATTTTCAACAGGTTTATACCATGTTCTAAGATTACCTCTGTTTTCGTTTTCTAACCATTTTCTTTTTGCTAATGTTTTTATGGCAATAATCCCCATATTCTTTTCTTTAGCTTTTTTTAATACAATTTCACCAAAATAACCTTTTTCCCAATTAGCAAAATTTACAGGAAACATGATAGTGTCAAAATCAAATCTATCCATCATAGCTGAAGCTGCTTCTTGAGAATGTGAAGAAAAACCAATATATTTTATTAAACCCTTTTCTCTAGCTTCAATTAATGCATCTATTCCCCCCTGTGAAAAAATCATATCTACTTCTCTAATTTCAGTAATTGCATGAAATTGATATAAGTCAAAATAATCTGTTTTTAATTTCTTTAAAGACGTTTCCAAATCCTTTTTTACGTTGGCATAATCATATGAATCTGTTTTACATGATAAAAAAATTTTTTTTCTATATTTTTCCAAAACAGGCCCCATAACTTCTTCTGCATTCCCATAAGAAGGTGATACATCAAAATAATTTACATCATAATCAATAGCAGCATCTATATACTTCTGTGCAGTTTTTTCATCTAATCCATCTAAAATTATTCCCCCAAATCCAACAACAGATAACTTTTCATTAGTTTTACCTAAAATTCTTTTTCTCATATAATCACTCCCCTAAGGATAAATTTTATTCCATTTTCTTTCATATTGTAAAACTTTTTTTAAGTAATCAGATGTTTCTTTTCTAGTGTTATTTAATAAATAATTATACAGCGAAGATAAATTCATATTATCAATATTTAAACTTCTTACTTTTTTAGAAATTGCAACAGGCCCCATATTATAACTGGCAATAACCATATATTTCCTTTTTGCATATTCTTTTTCGAATTTAAAATATCTTTTATGCAATAAATATATATAGGTTGTTCCATATAACACATTTTTTTCTGGATCATATAGTTCATATACTAATGATCTTGGATTAGGTTTTCTTTTATATAAGTAAATGTATGCTTCAGTAGCAGCATATCTTGGAATTAATTGCATTAATCCTAATGCTCCACTTCTTGATTTTGCTTTTGGTAAAAATGAAGATTCTTTCTGTATTATAGAGAGAATAAATGGTCTTGGTATTCCATATTTATTTTTCATCTCTGTAATTAAAGGAATATATCCTTTTGCTCTTTCTAAAAATGGATTATTTATAATGGGAATTTTCGCTATATAAACAACTTTGTTATTTATTTCTTTTTCTTTTACTATTTTAGATTTCTCTATATCTTCTTTCTTAACAAGATTATCCAAAATAGGTTTTTTTGTATATTCATCTTTTTTATTAATAGTTTTTTCTGCCTGTTTCTTTATTTTCTTTTCAATTTCTTGCTTAGATTCATTTTTATCAGTTATGATCTTAACTTCTACATATCCATATTTATTTTTCTCATCACCTTTAAAAGTGACTATACTAAAAGATTTTAAATCATCGGAAAAATCGTACCATTTATCAGGTGTATATTCGAAGGTTTCACCCCATATTTTTTCAAATTTCTTCATAAATTCTGCTTCTTGTTTAGCATATTCTTCATAATATTTATCCCACTCTTTTTGACTTTCTTCGTATAATTTTCTCCATTGTTCGTCCATATATTGCAAATGCTCATTCCATTCTTGATTCATTTCTTCAAAATATTTATTAAAATCTTCAGAAAATAAATCTGTATCAAACATATTATCCATGCTAATATCCATGTTTACATCAGTATTAATATCTGGCATTGAAAACGGGTCACTATCAGAATACAATAATATAGATAAAACCAGAAAAAATAATAATATAGTTTTTTTCATATTACCCCTCCAAATATTTATTCAAATATTTTTTTACTCTTGTTGATAATTCAATAATTATAATGTTATATATATGGATTCCGATTAAATAAGATAAAATGGATAATATATATAATATTTTATTTTCCTTTAAAAAAGAAGGAATCAAAAATTTAAAAAAAGATAAAAAAATAGATATTGAAATAATGGAAGTAATTATGGAGTATATGTATTTTTTTGAATAGATAAACAAAATTAAAGGCAAGAAAAATAATAGAATTAATGGTAAAACTTGCATATGTAATCCAACAAATAAATTCAAAAAGAAAAATCCCACTGTGAAAATAATAGAATGATAAAGATTATTCAACAGTGGTATGAAAATTGGTAACAATAAAGGTATTATATTTGGTGCTATATGAAAAATTTTTGAAATCATATATAACAGAAATGCAATTACTAAATATACGCTGGTTTGAACAATTTTATTCTTTATTAAATGCACGGGCAAAGATCTCCTCCAGCACATTCACAACATGTATCAGCAACAGCAATTGTTCCTATACATTGCAAACATTCTGTACAATCGTCATTCCTTCTATAATATCCGGATCTAAATTTATTTAATTCTTCTTTCATTTCATCGTTATTTTTATATTCATCAAACTTTTCTTTCCAGCTAAAATTTTTATCTCTTTTCATAGTTCACCTCCAAAAGGATTATTATTAATTTATATTATATTATATCATAAAATTAAAAAATCCCCTCGAAATAAATTCGAAGGGATTATTAATAATAATATTAATAATTAGAAGGATTAATAAAGTAAATAGCAATTCCTGCAACACCTGCTAATATTCCTAACCAGGCTAAAATATTTGCTTGATTCGCAGTTTTTTCAATTTTATCTACTCTTGCTTTATCAACAATAGAATCTGATGTTGCGTATTTCTCTAATTGTGCTTCTAAATCTGTTTTTGTCACGTAATTTCCAAGTTTAGAATCAACATCAGCTGCTACTGCATATTTGCTTAAATCTGTTTTTAATGCATAATTTTTCAATGATGCATTTAAATCGCCTAATGTTGCATATTGTTTCAAATCTGCAAATGTTGGATATTCTTTTAATGTGTCTTTTGTTACATAATTATCAAACCTTAATCCTAGTTCTTTTATTTTTTCTGAATTTGCATTTACTGAAGTCTTTACACTTTCAAGATTTGTACTTAATTCATCAATTTTTGTCATATTGGTTTTTAATGTATTTAAGTCTGTTTCAACTGAAGCAACTCTGTTTACTAAAGAATCGATATTTAAATTTTCTAAATCTGATAATTTTGCATAATCCTTTAAATATTCTGCTACTTTTGTATCAATAGCAGTATTTACTGAATCCATATCTGCTTTTGAAGCTAATTTAGATTCAAAAGCAGATATTTCTGATTTAACAGAATCTAAATCAATTGCATTTACTTTTGTTTCTAAATCTGCTAATTTATTTGCTAAAACACCTATTGATTCTATTGCTGCTTTATTTGAAGCAACATCTTTCTTTAATGCATCTAAATCCGTTGATAATGATTTTAATGTATTTAAGTCATTTTCTAAAGATGCAATTTTTTGTTCAACTGTTTTGTTTGATTCTAACGCAGATACTTTCTTTTCAACATTATCGATCTTTGAACTTAAAAAGCTAATAACATCATATGCACTCTTCAATTCATTTATTGATGCTTCTAATTCGTTAATTTTATTATCTAAAGAAGTTGTGTCAATATTTGCCATTGCACTTTTAATCATTGCATTTACTTCATCTTTTGATAATCCTTTTGATTGTTTGGATATTTGTTGAACTTGTTTATCCAGTGTAACTACCTTTTCGGCCAATGTTGCAAATAACTGTTGTTCTACATACTTTAATGCTCTGTCTAAAGCTACTGTAAGTTGGTATCTATTTACTTGAGATAATCCCTGATATGTTCCATCTGGAAATCCTTCAATAATTCCTAATGATGATAATCTTTCAATTGAATCGAATGCCCAGTGATTAACAGGAACATCCTTATAAGTTGTTGCTGCGAATGAAAACACAGCCAAAGCTAATACCATTAAAATGATTAAAAGCTTTTTCATCCTAACACCTCCAAAAAATTTTTATTATTTTCAAACTCTCAGTACTATTTTACCACAAAATTCAAAAAAAATGGTAAAATAAATTGGTATTTTTAGACACATTTTTATGATATACTTTAATAAACTTTTTTAGAATATAGATGATACTAATTTTATTTTCTATATTATTATAACAAATTCCTTAAAAATATATAAATCTGGAGGTGTTCAAATGCGTTTAAAAAGAACTCATAAATGCGGTGAATTGAATAGTAAAAATATCGGAAAAACTGTTATTTTGAATGGTTGGGTAGAGAGAATCAGGGATTTGGGTGGCATTAAGTTTGGATTACTAAGAGATAGATATGGGAAAATCCAATTTGTTATCGATCCAGAAAATAAGAAAATATATGATATTGCTAAAGAAGTTGGTAATGAATATGTTATAGCTATAAAAGGAAAAATTAGAAAAAGACCTGAAGATGCTATTAATAAAAATATGAAAACGGGTGAAATTGAAATATTAGTTGAAGATTTGGAAATTCTATCTGAATCTGAAACCCCACCAATTTATGTAAATAAAGACGAGGAAACATCTGAAAATTTAAGATTAAAATATAGATATTTGGATTTAAGAAAAGACAAAATGAAAAATAATTTATTATTAAGACATAAAGCTTTACAAATTACAAGACAATATTTTTCTGAAAATGATTTTATGGAAATTGAAACTCCTTATTTAACTAAAAGTACTCCAGAAGGTGCCAGAGATTTCTTAGTTCCATCAAGATTAAAACCAGGATCTTTTTATGCTTTACCTCAATCACCACAATTATTCAAACAATTATTGATGGTTTCTGGATTTGATAGATATTTCCAGATTGCAAGATGTTTTAGAGATGAAGATTTTAGAGCAGATAGACAACCTGAATTTTCACAAATAGATTTTGAAATGTCATTTGTAGAAATGGATGATATTTTAAATTTAACAGAAGGATTATTAAAAAAATTATTTAAAGAATTAGTTAATTATGATTTAAAATTACCTCTTAGAAGATTTACATATGATGAAGTAATGGATAAATATGGCTCTGATAAGCCAGATACACGATATGGATTAGAAATACAAGATTTTACAAACAGATTTGAGAATACTGGAGCAACATTTATTAAAAATGCAATTGAAAAAGGAGAAAAAGTTAGAGGAATTGTTTTAGAAAATAAAGCTGATAAATTTTCAAGAAAAAGAATAGATGAATATACAGAATTTGCAAAATCCGTTGGCGCAGGTGGATTAATATGGGTAAAAAATGAAAAAGGTAATATAAAATCATCTATTAAAAAAATTGCCGAACCAGAATTAAATAAAATGGTTGAAGATAATATTTTAAAAGAAAATGATATTGCATTTGTTTTAGTTGGTAATAGAGAAGAAATAAATAAAATTTTAGGACATATTAGAGTTAAATTAATTAGAGAAGAAATGGATAAAAAAGATGGATTTGATGTATTATGGGTTGTTGATTTCCCTATGTTTGCATGGGATGAAGAAGAAAATAGATTGGTTGCTGAACATCATCCATTTACCATGCCAAAATTAGATGAATTTGAAAAATATGCAGATTCTGACCCATTAAAAATAAGAGCACAATGTTATGATTTGGTTATTAATGGGTATGAAATGGCAAGTGGCAGTATAAGAATTCATAGAAGAGATCTACAAAATAAGATTTTTGAATTAATTGGTTTATCAGAAAAAGAAATAAATGAAAAATTTGGATTTTTAATTGAAGCATTTAAATATGGACCGCCACCTCACGGAGGAGCAGCTATAGGATTTGATAGATTAATTGCAATAATGGCCGGAGAAGAATCTATTAAGGAAGTTATTGCTTTCCCAAAAACTGCAAGTGGTTCAGATCCAATGACAGAAGCACCTTCAGCTGTTTCTGAAAAACAATTGAAAGAATTAAAGATTAAATTAGATCTTTGAGGAGGTATGTAATGAGTAACTTCAATGTAGCTATTGATGGGCCAGCTGGATCAGGCAAAAGTACTATTGCAAAAAAAATTGCGCAAATATTCAATTTATATTATTTAGATAGCGGTGCATTATATAGAGCTTTTGGCTATTATCTAAAGAAGAAAAATTTTGATTTAAATAATGAAAATGATATAATAAATGCGTTGAAAACTTTTAACGTGAAAATTATAAATGGTGATTATTATCTTTTTGATGAAAAACTAGATTTTCAGATTAGAACTCCAGAAATCGGAAAAGCCGCTTCTATTGTGGCAAAAAATCCGTTTGTTCGTGAAAAAGTAAATGAAATTTTGAGAAATATTGCAAAAAAACATGGTGTTGTTATCGATGGTAGAGATATTGGTACCGTAGTATTGCCTGACGCTGAAGTAAAAATATTTTTAACCGCTTCTATTCAAGAAAGAGCAGAAAGGCGTTATAAAGAATTAATCGGAAAAGGGAAAAATGTAAAACTAGAAGATATTTTAAAAGACATTGAAAAAAGAGATAAGGCAGATTCCACTAGAAAAATTGCTCCTTTAAAACCAGCCGATGATGCAATTATAGTAGATACTACAGGAAAAAATATCGAAACTGTTGTAAAAGAAATAAAAAATATTATTTTAAATAAAATAAATTTGGAGTGATTGTGTGGAAATAAAACTTGCGTCAAAAGTGGGCTTTTGTTATGGTGTCGAAAGAGCATATGAAAAAGCCTTGGAATTAGTTGACAAAAATAAAAAAGTATATATTTATGGAGATCTAGTTCATAATAATGAAGTAAAAAACGAACTCATATCCAGAGGTGTTAATTTCTTTTATTCTTTAAGAGAATTACCTTTAGATTCAAAAGAGTCTATATGCATAATACGCGCACATGGTATTCCCAAAAAAGATAAAAAATTTTTAAGTGAACATTTTTATAAAATAATAGATTTAACATGTCCTATTGTAGAAAAAGTGTTTAATTACGCTTATGAAATGCAACAAAAAGGATATTTTATTGTTGCATATGGGAAAAAGGAACATGCTGAAATGATTGGATTAAAAGGCAATATTGATGAAAATAAAATTGAAATTATAAAAGAACCAATCCCTTTCAAACATAATAAAATCTGTATTATTACACAAACAACAATGGATTATCATAATTTTAAAAATTTTGCTTCTAATATTGCACAAATATCAGAATATAATGAATTAATTATAAAAGATACGATTTGTTACGAAACAAAAATAAGAGAAAATGAAGCAAAAGATATTGCAATTTGGGCAGAATTTGTTATAATAATAGGAGGAAAACATAGTTCAAATACAAGAAAACTGTATGAAATATCTAAAAAATATAATGAAAATTCTATTCATATAGACTCGGTTAATGAATTAAAAGAGCAAAATTTATCAAAATTTAAAAAAATAGGTATCTTAACGGGTACCTCTACACCAAATAAATCTATCAATGAAGTTATTGAATTTTTAAGGAGGGGTTTTTGATGGTTGGAGATAAAAGCGAATTCGAAAAACTTTTAAGCGAGGAAACAGAATTTCAAATAAAAAAGGGGGATATAATTAACGGCGAAATTATTTCAATTAGTTCTGATGGTTTATTTGTTTCAGCAGAAGGAAAACCTTTTGACGTATATGTTGGAAAAGATTATTTATTAAATAACATCAAAGAATATAAATTAGGAGATAAGATCACTGTTAAATTATTAAAAATTAATGAAGCTGAAGGACAGGCATTTGGTTCTGAAAAAGCTGCTAAAAGAGATGCTATTATCGATGAAATAGTAGAAGGAAAAGTCGTTAAAGGTAGAATCATTGAAAAAGTAGCAAAAGGGTATATTGTTGAATTGGAAAATGTTATCAATGCTTTTTTACCAGGATCTTTATCTATGCTGAATCCTCATTCTGATTTCCCAAGAGAAGAAATGGATTTTCTCGTATTGAAAAATGAAAAAAGGAGAAAAAGAATTAATATTGTTGTATCAAGAAAAGGGTTGATAGATAAGTATGTTGAGGAATTTTTCAATAATCATCATTTAAACATGATTGTTGAAGGTATAATAAGTGGAATAAAAGAATTTGGGCTATTTGTTAATTTAAGTCCTTATGTAACTGCTTTAGCTCCAAAAAGCGAGCTATCATGGGATAAAAAATTCGATCATACAAAAGTTTATAATATTGGTGATAAAATAAAAGGTGTTATTGTAAAGCTTGATAAAGAAAACAAAAAAGTTTCAATTTCAGTTAAAAGATTAAAAAATGATCCATGGGAAGAAGTTGAAAAGAAATTCCCTGTTGATTCGATTGTCACTGGTGAAGTTGTAGATATTTTCCCATTTGGTTTTGCTATTAAATTAGATGAAGGTGTTGAGGGACTTGTTCATGAATCAGAAATTTTCTGGACTGGAAAAGGTAGAATAGAAGATATTGTTAAAGTCGGTGATTTTGTTAAAGTTAAGGTTCTTTCCATTGACAAAGATAAAAAGAAGATTACATTAAGCTATAAACAAGTATTAGGTGATCCATGGGAAAACATTGAAGAAAAAATTAAAGAAGGAGACATAGTTGAAGGTGAAGTTGAAAAACTTTTACCAAATGGAATTATTGTGAAATTGGATAATAATTTAACAGGATTTTCTCATGTTTCAGAGTTGTCATGGAATTTCGTAGACAATGTTGAAGATTTATTTAAAGAAGGAGATAGAATTAAAGTTAAAGTATTGCATATAGATAAAGAAAATAGAAAAATCAAATTGAGTGTTAAGCAAACAAAAGAAAACCCATGGAAAAGAGTATCAAATGAATTAAAAACAGGAGATAAAGTCAATGGTAAAGTTTTAAAATATGTTGGAAAAGGGGCTGTAATTCTTATTGATGATTATGAAGTTGAAGCATTTATACCTAAGTCAAAAATCAATTTAGGTGAAAATGATAGTATAGAAAACGTTTTGGAAATTGGTAGTACTGTTGAAGGTGAAATCCTTTCTATTGAATTTGAAAACGAAGAACAAAAAGGAAGTATGGTTGTAAGTTTATTAAAATAATAGAGGTGAAATAAATGAAACCAGTTGTGCTAATAATTGGAAAACCAAATGTAGGTAAATCAACTTTATTTAATAGGTTGATTAAAGAAAAAAAAGCTATTGTAATGGATTATCCAGGAGTTACTAGAGACCAAATATTTAGTGAGGCACGCTATGATGGGCGTGCCTTCACCTTAGTTGACACGTGCGGTATTTTTGAAGAACCAGCCAATGAACTGGAAGAAACTGCAAAAAATAAAGTTATGGAATCTTTAGGTGATTCTGACTTAATATTATTTATAGTGGATGGGAAAAATGGATTAACTGCAGAAGATCATTATTTAGCAAATGTGTTGAGAAAAGTAAAAGATAAAGTTTTACTTGTTGCTAATAAAGTGGAATCATATGATAAATTTGAAATTAATATTTTACCTGAACTTTATACACTTGGTTTAGGTGATCCTATTCCAATTTCCGCAGAACATAATAAAAACCTGGATGAATTAATTGATAAAATATTCGAGAAAATTCCTCATTATAACGCAAAAGATGAAAACCATGAAGATGTAATACGTGTGGCTTTAATCGGTAGAGCTAATGCTGGAAAATCTTCTTTATTTAATGCTATTACTGGTATTGAAAGGGCTATTGTCTCAGATGTTCCTGGAACAACAAGAGATAGCATTGATGAGATGGTGGAAATAAATGGACAAAAATATTTGTTTATCGATACGGCAGGTTTAAAAAGAAAATCAAAAACCAAGTATGGTAGCGTTGAAATGTATAGTACTGTTAGAACTATTAGAGCTATTGAAAATTCTGATGTTGTAGTTCTGCTTATAGATGCAGTTGAGGGTATTACTCAACAGGATAAAAAAGTTGTGGGAACAGCCGAAAATAGGGGAAAAGCTACTGTAATAGCATTCAACAAATGGGATCTTGTTAAATATCATGATAAAAGAATAGAAGAATATTTAACTTTATTTGAAAAAGAATTATATTTTGTAAATTATAGCCCTGTTATTTTTACTTCTGCTGCAAAACATTGGGGAATTGAAAAATTAATGGATGCAATTGATACTGCATACAAATCTTATACAAGAAGAATTCCCACAAGCGCATTAAATGCAGCGTTAGAAAGGTTTATGATGGTTTCTCCGCCACCTGTTAGAAAAGGGAAACGTATAAAAATTTATTATGGAACACAGGTTGACGTAAAACCACCTGTATTTACATTTTTCAGTAATATGCCACAACAAATCCCTAAATCATATCAAAGAGCTATACAAAATATGATCAGAAGATATATTGATCCGTTTATTGGTTCTCCAATATTTATAAAATTTAAAAACAGAAGTAAATAACGAGGTGATTATATTGACAGCTTTTTTATGGATATTATTTGGTTATTTATGTGGCTCTATACCTTTTAGTTTCATCATTGCACGCCTTAAAGGAATTGATATTACCAAAGTTGGAAGCGGTAATGTTGGTGGTACTAATGTATTAAGAAATGCCGGTGCGTTTTACGGTGTTTTAAGTATGATATTGGACCTTTTAAAATCATTTATTCCAACTTATTTAGCCTTAAAATACAGTGGAAATATTGCATATTTCGTGGCATTTTTTTCTGTAATTGGTCATATTTACCCAATATGGCTAAAATTTAAGGGTGGTAAAGGCGTGGCTTCAACAGTTGGCACTTATTTTGCATTAAATCCTGTATTAGCATTGATTTTTTATTTATTATGGCTCCCTTTGACTCTAACAACAAAATATGTATCGTTAGCTTCTATCACAACATTATCTGTAATAGGGTTATTGAGCTTTATTTATTCACCAAAACTCGGTATATTAAATGTACTTTTAGCTTTGTTAAGTATTTATAAACATAAATCAAATATAGAAAGGTTATTAAATAAGACTGAAAGAAAAACTGATATAGTTGAAATATTTAAAAAATCATTTAAAAAATGAAAAGACTATTGATTATATTCATATTATTATGCTCTTTAGCTTTTTCACAAACTTTAACAGAAAGCGAAAAAATGGCTCGAAAATTATTTTCAGAGAGCCTAAGTGATTTTTTTGCTGGAAAAAAATACGAAGCACGTTTAAAATTAGAAGAAGCTATGACAAATCAAATTTACTTAAAAGATGTTCCATATTTTTGGTATTATGCTGCAAAACTCGACCTTTTATTAGGAAATGTGGAAAAAGCTAAGGAAGATTTAAATAATATTTTATTTTTTTCTCCATCAAATGGCGAAGCCATTTCACTTTTGAACTTTATTAAATCTTTAAATAATATAGAAAAAACAAGCTCACCACAAGTAAAAATTAAAGAGCTTAAAAAAATTGAAAATATTATAAATGCTAATGAGAAATTTTTTATTGCTAATGATTTTGTTGTAGTAAATTCTTTTGTATATCTATTGGACATACAAAACAGATTAATATATTACACAAACCTGGATAATTCATATGAAAACTGGATAAAATTACCAAAGGCTATTGATAAGTCGTTTGTTCCATTTAAATTATATTATGATAATAGAACTGATTATTTCTATATTTCTGGAAGTACAGGACTCTATGTCATAAAAAATTTTTCAAAACAAAAAGACTTTTATTTTCAAAAATTAAATGATTATAATAATCTTTTATTGATTGGGTTGGATAGAATAGGCAGGTTTTGGACTTATTATGCACAAAACAACAGTATTTTAATTCTTGATTATAACGGAAACCTTCTGGAAAAAATACCTTTAAATAGCAAATATGTCATAACTTCAGGTAGTTACAGTAATAATAGAATAAATTTATTAGATATTAAGAATAAACAAATAATTGTCTATTCTACCATTTCAAAAAAAATTGTAGAAATTATCCCTCTAAAAAATAAACATTTTCCTTTAAAGGTTATTTCACTTCCATATAATATTTATCTAATTTCTTTTATGAATGATGGTACTTATTTATTTCAAAATAATAAATTCATTAAATTATTTAATTTTCCCTATTTATTAAATTATAAGAATGGTATATTAATGAAATTTGATTATAAAAAATATGAATTAGTAATAGATCGTATTGATTTTATTTCTGATGCTATACCATACTATGTATTTTTATATGGAATTGATTTTAACATTCCAAATATGACATTAAATTTAAAAATAAGCACTATTTCTCCTGAAAGTAATTTGATAGACTTTATTGATAAAAAGATTTATATCACTGATTCTGAAGGAAGATATGCATTTACATATCAGAAAAAATTAAAAACACCTTATTTTTATAAATTTGATAATATGGAACACTTGTTTTTAGAAATGTTGCCTCTTTTGAAGAATGATTCTATCGTTATTTTAAATGATAAAGAAAATTCTAACTTTGAAAAATACATTAATATTAAAAATATTACTCCTTTTATATTTACAAATATGTCTTTATATGTAATTACAAATAATCCTGTCAGTGAAAAAGTTAGAAAGCTTATAAATTTAACTGGGGGATGTATTGTTCCAAATGATTATTTCAATGTGTTTGAGAATTATATAAATAATAATAAAAAAATAATACAAAATATTACTTACAAAATTTTTCCTCCTATTGCTCCAGGAATTAGGCCGGTAAAGATTTATTTACAAATAGATAGTAAAATAATAAGCGATACTATGTATTATTATTCGGAAGGTGTTGGAATTGCAGAATAAAAGTAATTACTATTTAAAGTTAGGAAATAAATATTTAGGTTTAAACAATGTCGAATTAGCAATAAAAAATTACCTGTTGGCTTTAAATGAAAATTCAGAAAATCCTCTTATATATCATAATCTCGGTGTTTGTTATTTATTGAAAAACGATTCAAAATCTGCTCTGGAAAATTTTAAAAAATGTATAGAAAATGGATTCGAAACTGAAGAAACATATTATTATTACTTAAAAGCATTATTTGATTCTGGAAATTATGATGAATGTCTAAAAATCAAGGTTAATGAAAAATTTTTTATTGATATGAGTTTAATTAAAATAAAAGCTGCTATGAAAATAAATAAATATAATTATGCAAAAAATATAGTAGAAACTCTGAAAATGAGTGGCTTTTCCAGTCAGGAGTTAAATTTGATGGAAAGAATAATTAATTCAAAAAACATATAGGAGGTCTTAGCTGTGAAGTTGAAAACATCTATTTTTTTTATTATTTTACTTGGGATTTCTCTTTTTGCAAATTATACAATTAGAACGGGAGATGTATTGGGATTATGGGTTTTTGGTTACCCTGAATATTCTAACCAAAAAATATTGGTAGGTCCTGATGGACAAATTACTGTACCACCAATCGGGAGATTGAATGCTTATGGTAAAACAATAGAAACTCTTGAAAAAGAAATAAAAGAAAAAATAAGCACATATATAAAATCTCCAAATGTTACTTTAGGAATAGTTAATTATGCACCTTTTGAAGTACAGGTTATTGGTAATGTGAAAAGATCTGGAATAATACAATTACCAAAACCTGCATTGACATTAACTAAAATTATTTCACTAAGCGGTGGTTTTGCTGAACCATGGAAGAGCACTTATGCTATTGTAAAATATCCCAATGGGAAAGAAGAAAAATATAATATTACCAATTTATTTAAAGGTTTATTATTGGAAAAAGACCCTGTAGTACCTGAAAATTCAACTATAGTTATTCCATTTGAATACAATACAAATATCACTGTTTACACTGATTTTGGAATAAAAAACATTCCTTATTTTAATGGGATTACTTTGAAAGATATTGTATCTAATTCTAATATTAATCCCCAAAATTTTGAAAGTTCTATAATTGTGTTAAGAAATAACAAAATCTTAAATTTTTCATTTGAAGATTTAAAAGATAATAAAAATATTCTTCTTGAAAAAGGAGATACTGTTATATTTAATAAGTTAGAAAAATATGTTTATGTTTTTGGTTTGAATAAAGGGGGTAAAATTTTATTTGAAAAAGATGAGCCATTTACATTAAAAACATTAATGGCGAAATTAGGGGTTGAACCAAAATACGTAACTTATACTATTTATGATAAAGAGAAAGGTAAATTGGATAATGTTCAAGAAAATTTCGATTTAAAGGTTGGAGAAATTATTGAATTTGAATCTATAGAAAATTATGTTTATGTTAGTTCAAATGTTGGCGGAGGTAAAATTTTATTTGATGTAAAAGAAAATTTCGATTTAAATACATTATTAGGAAAAATGGGTATAGACAAAAATGATTATACTGTTGAAATTTTTAATCCAGAAAACGGTTTAACAATCGATGCAACACAAAATTTCTCTTTTGTTAAAGGTATGATAGTAAAATTCACTCCTATAGAAAAATATGTTTATGTTGCCAATAAAGGTAAAATTTTATTCTCTAAAACTGAAACTTTTGATTTAGACACTTTAATTGGTAAATTAGGTATCGATAAACAAATGTCTGAAATTAAAATTTTTGATCCTGATTCTAAAGAAACTTTTGTTGCTGATAAAAATATCCCTTTAAAAAATAATATGTATATCGATATTATTCCTGTGGAAAAATTTGTTTATGTTGCTGATAAAGGTAAAGTTTTATTCTCTAAAACCGAAACTTTTGATTTAGATACTTTAATTGGTAAATTGGGTATCGATAAACAAATGTCTGAAATTAAAATTTTTGATCCTGATTCTAAAGAAACTTTTGTTGCTGATAATAATATCCCTTTAAAAAATAATATGTATATCGATATTATTCCTGTGGAAAAATTTGTTTATGTTGCTGATAAAGGTAAAGTTTTATTCTCTAAAACCGAAACTTTTGATTTAGATACTTTAATTGGTAAATTGGGTATCGATAAACAAATGTCTGAAATTAAAATTTTTGATCCTGATTCTAAAGAAACTTTTGTTGCTGATAATAATATCCCTTTAAAAAATAATATGTATATCGATATTATTCCTGTGGAAAAATTTGTTTATGTTGCTGATAAAGGTAAAGTTTTATTCTCTAAAACCGAAACTTTTGATTTAGATACTTTAATTGGTAAATTGGGTATCGATAAACAAATGTCTGAAATTAAAATTTTTGATCCTGATTCTAAAGAAACTTTTGTTGCTGATAATAATATCCCTTTAAAAAATAATATGTATATCGATATTATTCCTGTGGAAAAATTTGTTTATGTTGCTGATAAAGGTAAAGTTTTATTCTCTAAAACCGAAACTTTTGATTTAGATACTTTAATTGGTAAATTGGGTATCGATAAACAAATGTCTGAAATTAAAATTTTTGATCCTGATTCTAAAGAAACTTTTGTTGCTGATAAGAATATTCCTTTAAAAAATAATATGTATATCGATATTATTCCTATTAAAAAGTTTGTTTATGTTGTTGGTGATATTTCAAAAACGATTTATTTTGATAAAAAAGAAAATATTGATAAAAAAACTATTTTAGCTAAATTGGGTCTTACAGAAGATAAAATAGAAAATTTTGAGTATGATAAATTAGAACCTGGTAGTATCATAAAAATCAAGATTAAAAAGAACTATGTTTATACTTCAGGTGCTTTTAATTATACTGGAAGATTGGATTTTGATATATCAGAGCCAATTACTCTATCAGCTATCATTTCAAAAGCAAGAGGATTTAATAATGAATTTAACGGAGAATTAATACTTGTTAATAACAATACAACAAAAACACTAACTATAGAAGAAAATAAAATATATAATGATATTATTGAACCAGGTACGATGATTATGGCAAAAGCCTCCAGAAGAGATGTATATATTTTGGGTGATGGCGTTTCAAATGGAGTTTATACTGCAAAACTTAATGATTCTTTATGGAATGTTTTATTAAGAGCCGGTTATGTACCTTCAGATAAATATGAAATCGAAGTTAAATATAACGAAACCATTAAAAAGTATAATGGAATAGAAGCTGAACAAATGCTCAATAAAATCCCAATTTCTGGTGAAATCTATGTAAATGTAAAGAAAGTCAAAAATGATAATGTTTTAATTTATAAAAATGGTTCTGTTAAAGTTATTACTCCTAAAATAAAAGATTATGTCACTCTCATAGATGTATTTAGTAGTGTTAATGGTTTTTCACCTTCTAATGAAGGTACAATTATGGTATATAATAATGAAAAGAAAATCGCTGAATATAATTCATTAGATGTAATAAATAATCCTTTAGCAAAAATCCCTCAAGGTTCTTATGTAAATTTTGTTTTAGACGTAAATCTAAATTATATTACTGTATTAGGAAGCACTACACCTAGAAGTATAAAAACAGAAATAGCTATTCCATTAACTGAAATTTTGGGACAATTATCCATAGATTGGAGAACTCAAAAATATATTGATATTTATAAACCAAATGGAAATATGGAAAAAATAGATTTAGATAAAGTTAAAGAATTAAATACAGTATTAATTCAACCAGGTAGTGTTGTTTATGTCCCTTCGACACATAATCAATATGTTTATGTTTTTGGCGAAGTATTACATCCAGGCATGATTCCTTATACAAAAGGTTTGAATGTAATAGAAGCTTTATTTAAAGCTGGAGTAAATACACAGACTGCAGAATTATCAAATGTATTTTTATTTACTGATGGACCTAATCAACCACCAATTGTATTGAATTTAAAAGATTTCTATAATGGTGGTAATGTTCCTGATAGTATGAACAAATTATTAGAACCTGGAAATATTATTTACATTCCAAAAAATATATTAACAAATGTTGTTAGCGTTATGAGTACAGTAAATAATTTCATGAGTTTCTTTAATACTGGATATACTACTTATAATAATATTAATAATATTATTACTGGAAAATGATAAAATCCCCCATCCGGGGGATTTGAACCTTTAAGCGGAGGTGATATTAATGGCAGAATTAACCCCAAAAGAAATTGTGAAAGAATTAGATAAATACATTATAGGTCAAAATGAAGCAAAAAAAGCTGTTGCAGTTGCACTAAGAAATAGATACAGAAGGCTAAAATTACCAGAAAAAATGAAAAAAGAAATAATGCCAAAAAACATATTGATGATCGGTCCTACTGGAGTTGGTAAAACAGAAATCGCAAGAAGATTAGCCCAAATTGCTAATGCACCTTTTATAAAAGTGGAAGCTACAAGGTTTACTGAAGTGGGGTATGTTGGAAAAAATGTTGAATCAATGATAAGAGAACTTGTAGATGTCTCCATAAATATGGTAAGAAATGAAATGATGAAAGATGTTGAAGAAAAAGCTGAAGAAATGGTTGAGGAAAAAATTCTTGATGCTTTAATGGGGATAAAAAAGCAGAAACAACCTTCTGCTGGTAATTTTATGGAACTATTAAACATGTTTGGTCAAAATCAACCTAAAAAAGAAGAACCAGTTCAGAATACAAATAATTATCAGAGAAGACTGGAATTAAAACAAAAATTAAAAAATAAAGAATTGGAAGATATTGAAATAGAAATTGAAGTTGAAGAATCACCAGCACCTATGTTTGCAGGGTTAGGGCCTGAATTTGAAGATATGGGAATACAAATTGGTGAGATGTTTTCAAATATGATGCCTAAAAAAACTGTACGAAGAAAAATGAAAATCAAAGATGCAAGAAATGTTTTATTACCTATGGAAGCAGAAAAATTAATTGATAAAGATAAGATGATTCAAGAAGCTATTGATAGAGCACAAAATAGAGGCATTATATTTATTGATGAAATGGATAAAATAGCAGCTAAATCTGGAGGTTCAGGACCTGATGTATCTCGAGAAGGAGTTCAGAGAGATTTATTGCCTATAGTAGAAGGAACTACCGTTGTAACAAAACATGGCCCAATAAAGACAGATTATATGTTGTTTATTGCAGCAGGTGCTTTTCATGTTGCAAAACCATCTGATTTAATACCTGAAATGCAAGGAAGATTTCCAATTAGAGTTGAATTAGATGCCTTAACCGAAAAAGACTTTGTTAGAATTTTAGTTGAACCAGAAAATGCTGTTACAAAACAATATAAAGCTTTATTAGAAACAGACGGTGTAAAATTAGTATTTACAGAAGAAGGAATTAGTGAAATTGCAAATATTGCCTTTAATTTAAATGAAAAAATAGAGAATATTGGTGCCAGAAGACTATATACTGTAGTTGAAAAGGTCCTTGAAGAAATTTCTTTTGAAGCACCATTGGGTTCAGAGGTGGAAATACAAATTACTAAAGAATATGTAAAACAGAGAGTTGGAAATCTTGCGGAAAATAAGGATTTAAGTGAGTTTGTCCTTTAGGGGGAATATTATGCATAAAATTTTAATTATTGAGGATTCGCCTGAAATAGTAATTTTATATGAAAAAATGATTAATAATTATCTCCAAAACATCGATCATATCAATATAATCCTTTATACAACACATGAATTAAAAGATTTTTTAAATAATGAAGAAAATTTTAAAGAAAAATTTTCACTGATATTGAGTGAAATAGAACTTCATGGTGAAAATATAACAGAATATTTGGAAATACTAAAAACATACCAACCAAAAACACCTTTATATATTGTAAGTAATAAAATGAATTTAAACTCTATTAGAACTATTTTTAAAATTGGGGCAACGGATTGGATCGAAAAACCTATTGTACCAGAAGAATTTTCCATTATGCTTGCTGAATCTGTATTTAAAGGTGAGACTTTTGAAAGCAGATATAGAAAATTAAAAAATGAATTAGCAACATTTTCTGAAAATAATAATCTTGAATTTTTTATTTTAGAGGATAAAATAAGCAAATTAATATTCGATAATCCCAATAGATATGAAGGACATCTTTTACTGGGCTATTTATATTGGAAAAAATTAAAAAATATAACTTTATTAAAAAAACATTATAATGCCGCGTTAGCTCTTGCTGAAGGAACTATTAAAGATAAAGAGTTTCAAAGTATTATTGTAAAAATTCTGGAGGCTCATAAAAATGAAAAATAAAATAAAATATATAATAATAATTGGTTGTGGGAGGCTTGGTTCGGAATTAGCTCGACGTTTCTCAAAAGATCACAATGTAATTGTTGTAGATAAGTTACCAGAGGCTCTTGAGCGTTTAAAAAAATACAATTTTACAGGATTTTCCATGGTTGTAGACAGTTCTGATATAGCTATTTTAGAACAGGTAAAAGCAGAAAAGGCTGATTTGATATATATTGTAACACCTGATGATAATTTGAATTTTATGCTTGCTAATGCCTGTAATACATTTTATAAATCAAAAAATCCTAACCTTGAAATAATTGCAAGGGTTAATGATCCACATAAAAAAAGTCTTTTTAAAAAGGCTGGTTTAAATATTTTTTGTCCAATAGAACACGCTGTTGACGAATTGGTTGGAAACGAAGGTGTAAAGAATGAAGAATAAAATATTCTATATAGTAGAAGGGGAGAATATTGCATATTCCATCGTACGAAATTTATTATATCAAGGACATTATGTATACTATATTTCATCTGATCAAAAAACAATAAGTAGGATACTATCATTAAAAGCATATTATTCAAATCTAGAAGGAATATTACATGATCCTACGGAAATAACATTTTTAGAAAGTCTTGATATGGCTCCTAATAGGATAGGTGGAGTTATTTCCTTATCAAGTGATGATGCATTAAATTTTGTTGTTTCATGGCTTGTAAAACAACTATATGAAGATATACGTGTAATTTCTCTTGTCAATTATCCAGAAAATGAAAAGCTATTTCTAAAAAACCATATAGAAACTGTGAGTATAACAAATTGGGTCGAAAAATTAATTGAGGCCTCTATAGAATATCAAACAAATTTAAGTTTTTTCAATCCCTATGCTGATAAATTGGCTATCATAGAAGTTAGAATAAAAAAGCAGGATTATGCTGCAAACAAAAAATTAAAAGATTTACGAATGCCTGAAAATTCAATTGTCAGTATGTTAATAAGGAAAGATGAAATTTTCGTACCTCAAGGAAATACAGAAATACTTCCTGGGGATAAATTGGTTATTTTTTCGCTAAAGGATAAAGTTCCACAGGTGAAACTCAAACTTTTGAAAGGATGAAAATATGCCAAAATATCTTTCAAATTTAAAATATCGTTATAAATTAGTTTTCAAAAATACAGGATTAATGCTTGTGACTTTTGGCATTGGATTGATAATATTTGGATCTCTCTCAATCTTTTTTAAAGATTTTAGCTCATTTTACAGTTTTTTTGAATCTGGTTTAATAAGTATATTTACAGGTGTTTTCTTTATTTTATTAAGCTGGAATGTTAAAAATTCTGCAATAAATATTCAAGATGCTATTGTTATCATATTTTTGGTGTGGACTTTGTCTATTTTTTTCTCTGCTTTACCTTTTGTGTTTTCTGGTATTTTAAACATTCATCAGGCAATTTTTGAATCAACCAGTGGGTGGACGACTACTGGCTTAACTCTTGTTGATGTTACAAAAATACCAAAAATATTTTTGTTATGGAGAAGTTTGATGCAATATTTTGGTGGTGCTGGTTTTGCTTTAATTATGGTTATTGCAACTGGTGCCCTAGGCGTGGGATTATATCAAGCTGAGGGGAGAACAGATAATGTTGTTCCAAATTTGAGAGATTCAGCAAAAATTATTTTTGGAATCTATTTCTCATGGGCTTTAATAGGAATTTTGCTTTTAAAATTTGCTGCAGGTTTATCATTGTTTGATGCTTTTAACCATACTTTAACAGCTTTAGCTACAGGTGGTTTTTCCACAAAAATAAATAGTGTTGGTGAATTTAATAATATTAATGCCGAAATTATTATTATAGCGTTAATGATTGCAGGTGGTACTGGTTTTGGAGTACACTATGCAGCTTTAAAAAGGAGAGATTTGTTTAAGAAGAATCCAGAACCTAAAACTATGTTTTTTATATTAGTAATATCAATTCCTTTAATTTTGTTTTTTACAACAAAAACTTTATATGGTTTTTGGGGCGGATTGAGACATTCAATATTCCAAGCTGTTTCCGCTTTAACTGGAACTGGTTTTTCTACTGTTTCTTTTGATAACTGGAATAGTTTTGGACTTTTAATTATGACTATATTGATGATATTAGGTGGTATGATGGATTCAACATCAGGTGGTTTAAAACTTTTCAGAATTTTTGTTATATGGAAAATCATTATTCACCAAATAAAAAATTATTTTAAACCTGAAGGAAGTATTTTTCATATTGAAGTATATAAAGGTATTTCAAAAAAGAAAATATCTTATGATACGTTAAAAGATGTAATTGCTGTTGTATTCATGTATTTTTTAATCTATACTATAGGTGTTTTAGTTTTATTATCTTATGGATATTCGTTAGAAGATTCTATGTTTGAATATGCTTCTGCTTTATCTGCAGTGGGATTATCTGTTGGGATAACAACCCCCAATTCTCCATTAGGAGTAATATGGATTGAAACTTTGGGAATGTATTTAGGAAGACTTGAATTCTTTGTAATATTCTTTGCTGTTATAAAAATTTTCAGAGATATAAAAGATATTATACAAATAAAAATTTCCAACTTCAGAGGAGGTGAGCCCTTTTAAAGGGTAATATATGGGTCAATATAAGAAGTTTAAAGGGACACAGGATATTTTTGGTGAAGAATCAAAATATTGGTATTTTATTGAAAAAAAATCTAGAGAAATATTTTTAAAATATGGATTCAAAGAAATAAAAACTCCAATAATAGAACCAACTGAATTATTTAAAAGAAGCGTTGGTGAAAGCACTGATATTGTTCAAAAGGAAATGTATACATTTGAAGATAAAGGAGGACGTTCTGTTACATTAAGGCCAGAAGGAACTGCTTCAGTTGTGAGAGCTTATGTAGAAAATTCTATGATTAATTTAGGATCACCTATAAAACTTTATTATATCGGTCCAATGTTCAGATACGAAAAACCACAAGCTGGTAGATTAAGACAATTTCATCAGATTGGAATAGAAATTTTTGGTACAGATACACCCATTTCGGATGCAGAAACTATTATTTTAGCTGATGAATTATTAAAATCTCTTGGCTTAAAAAATTACAAAATTAAAATCAATAGTATAGGATGCAAAAAATGTAGACCTAAATATAGAGAAGCCTTAAAAGAATATTATAAAACCTTACTCCCAAATTTATGCCATGATTGTCAAAAACGATATGAAACAAATATTATGAGATTACTCGATTGTAAAATTGACAGAGAATATGCAAAAAAAGCACCTATTATTATTGATCATCTATGCGATGATTGCAAAACTCACTTCAACAAAGTTATCAATTATCTTGATTCAATGGAAATAAAATATGAAATTGATCCAAAGATTGTTCGAGGATTGGATTATTATTCAAAAACTGCTTTTGAGATTGAACATACAGGATTAGGAGCCCAATCTGTCATTTTAGGTGGTGGAAGATACAATTCCTTAGTAGAAGAAATTGGGGGTAAAGAAACTCCTGCCATAGGTTTCGGAATGGGAATAGAAAGAATTATTCTTGCATTAAAAAAAGAAAATGTTGAAATTGATAATCCAGAAAAAATTGATGTATATATTGCATATTCTGGTGAAAACACAGATATAGAGGCACTAAAATTGTCTAAAATGCTAAAAAATGAAGGTTTAAAAGTATTCTTAAATCTCTCAGAAAGAAGTATTAGAAATCAAATGAAACATGCAAATAAAGTTAATGCACATTTTGTTGCAATAATTGGTGAAAATGAATTGAAAACAGATACCGTTACCATTAAAAATATGACTACAGGAGAACAGTTTGAAGTCGAAAAATTTTGGGTACCTCAAATTCTAAAAGAAAAATCTTTATTGGAGTGATTAAATGGTTTTTTTAAATCCTTTTATTGTCATTATAGGGATGATTATGTATATAATACCTTATTTGTGGCCATTAAGCTTTGCGATTACTATGTTTGTATATCATATTTTACTAAAAAATAGGGATGAACATATAAAAAGATTAAAAATATTATTTAAATTAAAAAATATTGATTTATCATTATTAAATAAATTTAAAGAAGAAAATTCCTTAAAGATACTTTTTGGCTATCTTATATCTTTTACTGGTTTTTCGCTAATTTTTATAAAAATCTCAAATCAATTGGAAAAGGTGTATAATAAAATATCTTCTATTGAAGAATTACAAAATTTAGAATATTCTTTGCCAAAATTTGATTCTTTTTTATTTTTCTTATTCCTGTTTTTTATCTGGTTCACTTATACACGTTTAATAAATAAAATAATAAAAGATCAGTTTTATATCCAAAATATCGAAATTCAAAAAAACTTAATTGATAAACCAATTTTAAAATATCGCGATTCTAACTTTGTTATGTTCCTTAGGATAATAACATTTAACTTATATGAATGGTTTTTACTTATTTCTTTAATAAAAGAAACAACTTCTTTATATATAGCTGATGAAACATATAAAAATATTGAAGAAATTACTATAAAAGATAAATATGAAAAAACGCAAGAAGAACAAAAAGAAACTTTTTTTGAGTTAATTACACCTGATAAATTTAATACAAAAGAAGAATTTTTAAGCTATGTATATTCAGAATTATCAAAATTAGATACTGTTACCAGATTAAAAAAAATGGATGAAATGCTTCAAAAAAAGCTATTAACAAAAGAAGATATAGAAAAAATTAAAAAACTATTCTAATTTTTACAAAAAGTACACGAAACTTTTACTTGACAACTTGCTAAAATATTAATATAATAATACCGATTTTATTATCTAATGCAATGGCTGTCTTGTGAAATCTAATAGGGAGGTATTAATATGACAAGAGACGAACTTTTTGAAAAGGTAAAAGAAATTATTGTAGAAACATTAAATGTTGAAGAGGAAGATGTTACTCTTGATGCATCATTTACAGACGATTTAGATGCTGATTCTTTAGAACTCGTTGATTTGACAATGGCTTTTGAATCTGAACTTGGTGTAACTATAGAAGATGAAGAGTTGGAAAACATCAAAACTGTTGAAGATGTTATTAATTCGTTGTCTGAAAAATTAAATATAGAAGAAGAATAATGACCTTTATAAGGGAAGCTTTCGCTTCCCTTATTTTATTTGTTAAAATGAGTAAAAATAATATTAAAATAAAAAGGAGGCTAAGACATGGCTAAAAAATATATTGTTGTAACTGGTGGAGTATTAAGTGGAATTGGCAAAGGTATTGTTTCTGCTTCTATAGGAAGAGTACTTAAAGATTGTGGTATAAAAGTAAATTCTTTAAAAATAGATCCTTATTTAAATGTTGATGCTGGGACAATGAATCCAAATCAACATGGTGAAGTTTTTGTAACAGACGATGGTTATGAAGCAGATTTAGATTTAGGACATTATGAAAGATTTTTAGGTATTGATATGAAAAGATTTAATAATATAACTGCAGGACAAATATTTAAAAGTATTATAGAAAAAGAAAGAGAAGGAAAATATCTTGGAGCTACCGTACAAATGGTGCCTCATGTTACTGAAGAAATAAAAAATAGAATAAAAAGTATAGATACAGATTTATTGATGATAGAAATTGGCGGAACCGTTGGAGATATTGAGGGTGAGATATTTTTAGAAGCAGTAAGAGAATTGTCATTAGAAGAGGGTATTGAAAATTTCTTTTTTGTTCATGTAACATTTGTTCCATATTTAAGTGTTACAAATGAATTTAAAACCAAACCAACACAACAATCTGTTCAATTACTTAGAAAAATTGGGATACATCCAAACATGTTAATTATTAGAACTGAAAAAGCTATTGATTCTAGTAGTCTTGATAAAATTTCATTATTTGCAGGTGTAAATAGAAAATATGTTATTAATTTACCTGATGCAGATAATGTTTATGAAGTGCCAGAAAAATTATATAATTTAGGTATTCAAAAAATAATTGCTGAAAATTTAAATCTTGAAATTCAAAATAAATTGAATTGGGAATATCCAAAAGTTTTTCATCCTCTGAAAATAGCCATGATTGGAAAATATCTTGGAACAGATGATGCATATAAAAGTATAATAGAAAGTATATTTTTAAGTGGAGCAGAGAAGCCAGATTTAATAGATTCACAGCAAATTGAAGAATTAACAGAGGAAGAAACAAAAGAACTTCTTTCAAAATACGATGGTATTATTATTCCTGGAGGTTTTGGGAAACGAGGTATTGAAGGTAAAATAAAAGCTGTTAAAATAGCTCGAGAAAATAAAATTCCGATTTTTGGTATATGTCTGGGAATGCAGATAATGGTTATTGAATTTGCAAGACATGTTGGAAAATTAGAAAATGCAAATTCTTCAGAATTTGATCCTGATACACCTTATCCAGTTATTGATATGATGGAAGAGCAAAAAGAAATATTAAAATTAGGTGGCACAATGAGATTAGGTGCTCAGGAAACAAAAATATTGAAGAATTCAAGATTGTATGATATATATAAAACAGAAACAGTTTTTGAAAGACATAGACACAGATACGAAGTGAATTTAGAAAAATTTAAAGAATTATTTGCTTATCCTGATGATGAAAGCATATCTAATAAACTAATAATTTCAGCAAAATCAGATTTTGTTGAAGCTGTAGAAATAAAAGATCATCCATTTTTCATTGGAGTTCAGTACCATCCAGAATTAAAGAGTAAAGTAGGGAAACCACATCCAATTTTTAAAGCATTCGTAGAAAAATTAAAAGAGTTAAAGGGGTTAAAATGATCTACTTGATATTGTTCTTACTAATTGCCTTATATTTTTTAATGGTGTTTTTTATAGAAAAAAAAATACCATTTGAAAAGGGCCTTTTAACAAAAATAATTATATTTTCTTTATTTATTCCAATTTTTAAATTGGAACTATATAAAAATATACCATTACAACTTTATATTATATTTATTGTATATGGAATAGTTATTGTATTATTACCAGAAAAAATAGTAAAACTTCCATCATTTGGGATATATTTAAATATTAAAAGATTAATTTTAATTCCACTATCTGCTGCAACAAGTGAAGAGGTGTTTTTTAGAGGGATATTGAATAAATATTTATTTCAAGCAGTAGAAAATATAATTATAGTAGCGATAATATCTTCGACTTTATTTGCATTAATGCATATTTTTAATTATTTTAATGGAATAGAAAGCAAAAGATATTTTTTACTTATTTCTCCTGTGAGATTTGCATTTGGATTCTTTTTTTCAATTGTAAATTATAAATATGGATTATTAAGCGTTATAATAATTCATTTTTTAATTGATTTTCCAGTATTTTATAGAATATATAAAAAATATAATTGAAGCGCCTTTGGGCGCTTCAGTTTGTAAACAAAGTACAAAATAAAATATTCAAAATAATATTTGTTCATCCGGTGAAAATTCTTATTCCTCAAAAATGCTCATGAACATATTTTTAATGCGCAGCATTAAAAATAAACAAATGTTTATATATTAAAAAAATACAATAATTAATATAGGTTATAAATAAAGCAATATTTTAGTTTATAATATTTAAAATTTCGCGAAGCGAAAGTTTGGGAATTTTCAAGAATTCACTCATATTATTTTTTCATATTTTATTTTGTCAACAGTCTGAAGCGCCTTTGGGCGCTTTGTGTTATAATATAAATGTGACAATTTTTATTAAAATTGAGGTGTTAAAATGGACTATATTTTTGTAAAAGGTGCAAGAGAACATAATTTAAAAAATATAGATGTAAAAATTCCTAAAAATAAATTAGTTGTAATTTCTGGTTTATCAGGTTCTGGAAAATCCACACTGGCTATGGATACAATTTATGCTGAAGGACAAAGGCGCTATCTTGAATCTGTATCTTCTTATGCAAGAATGTTTTTAGGTGAATTAAAAAAGCCAGATGTTGAATATATAGAAGGGTTATCCCCCGCTATTGCTATTGAACAAAAATCTGTATCTCACAATCCACGTTCAACTGTGGGAACTGTTACAGAAATTTATGATTATATGAGAGTTTTATTTGCAAGAATAGGCAAACCTTATTGTCCAAAATGTAATATTCCAGTAGAAAAATCATCTATTGACGAAATAATAGATAAAGTATATAGTGAATTTGATAATAATTCAAGAATATACGTGTTTGCACCAATTGCTAAAGAAAAAAAAGGTGAATTTAAAAAAGAAATAGAACAAATGAAAAAAAATGGATATAAACGTGTTGAAATAGATGGAGAAATATATGATTTAGAAGATATATCTTCATTAAAAAAAAGCTATAGGCATACTATAAATTTATTAATCGATAGACTTAAACTAAAAAAAGAAAATTTTGAAAGATTATATGAGGCAATTGAATTATCCCTAAAAGAATCTGATGGTTTTGTTGAAATTAGAGAATTAGATATCAATGAAAAAACAATTAAATCAAAAACATACAGCGAAAAATTGGTTTGCCCAAATTGTGGATTCAGTTTTCCAGAAATAACACCAAAATTATTTTCATTTAATAGCCCTTACGGTGCCTGTCCTGATTGTCATGGCCTTGGATTTAAGTTCGAATTTGAACCTACTTATATTTTAGACCCAGATAAAACTATCTATAACGGAGCGGCAAAAAGTGGAAAAGATAGTTATTTAATTAAAACATTAGAACGTGTTATTTTGCATTATAATGATGATCCTAACAAGAAAATACGAGATTTAAAAACTGAAACTCAAAATGCTCTATTGTATGGGTCCAAAGATAAGATTTCTTTTGAATATATTACTCCAAATGGTGTTTATACATTTAAAAAACAATTTGAAGGACTATATAACATGTATGAAAGAAGATATAAATCCACTGACTCAGATGAAATGAGAACTTATTATCAAAATGAATTTATGACGATGAAAACATGTCAGACTTGTGGTGGTAAAAGATTAAAAAATGAATCTTTAAGTGTTAAGATAAACGACAAGAATATACAGGAAATTTCAGATATGCCTATAGAAAAAGCAAAAGAATTTTTCGAAAATATTGAGTTAACTGATTTCGAATATAAAATTGTCGGTGAGCTACTAAATGAAATAAAAAAACGTCTGGGTTTTCTTACAGATGTTGGACTTGGTTATATCTCACTTTCCAGAAGCGCTAATACACTTTCTGGTGGAGAGTCTCAAAGAGTGCGATTAGCCACTCAAATAGGTTCTGGATTAACTGGAGTTACCTATGTTTTAGACGAGCCAACAATTGGGCTACATCCACGTGATAATGAAAGATTAATAAATACATTAAAAAAATTGAAAGATCTTGGAAATACTGTATTGATTGTAGAACATGACGAAGAAGTTATAAAATCATCGGATTATATAGTAGATCTAGGACCTGGTGCTGGTATCAATGGAGGCAATGTTGTATATAGCGGTTGGATTAGAAATTTGTTAAAAAATCCAAAAGACTCTTTAACAGGTCAATATATAACGGGAAAGAAAAAAATTGAAATAATCAAATATAAAACCAAAAGAGTAGAAAAAAACACATCTCTAAAATTATATGGAGCTTCACATAATAATTTAAAAAATATAGATGTTGAATTTCCATTGGGCAAATTTATTGTTGTTACAGGTGTTTCTGGTTCTGGGAAGTCTTCATTGATAATGGATACGCTATATCCAGCATTAATAAAAGAACTACGCAGTGCAAAAGTAAAACCGGGATATTATAAAAAAATAGAAGGTTTAGAATACATAGATAATGTTATTGCGATTGATCAATCACCTATTGGTAGAACTCCACGTAGTAATCCAGCTACTTATACAGGAGTTTTTGATTTAATAAGAGATTTATTTGCAGCCACCAAAGAAGCAAGAATGAAAGGTTTTAAAAAAGGCAGATTTAGTTTTAATGTTAAAGGAGGACGTTGCGAAGCATGTAACGGAAATGGATATCTAAAAATTGAAATGCAATTTTTACCTGATGTATATGTCACCTGTGACGTATGCAAAGGCAAAAGATATAACAAAGAAACATTAAGTGTAAAATACAAAGGAAAATCTATCGCTGATATATTAGACATGTCTGTAGAAGAAGCTTTAGATTTCTTTCAAAATATTCCACGAATTAAAAACATCCTCAAATTATTAACCGACGTTGGTGTAGGTTATATCAAATTAGGACAACCTGCAACTACATTATCAGGTGGAGAAGCACAGAGAATAAAATTAACCTCTGAATTAAGGAAAAGATCTACTGGAAAAACTGTATATTTCTTGGATGAACCAACAACAGGTCTTCATTTTGAAGATGTAAAAAAATTAATTGAAGTTTTACATAAATTAGTGGAGAAAGGCAATACTGTCATTATTATTGAACACAATTTAGATGTTGTAAAAAATGCAGACTATATAATAGATCTTGGCCCTGAAGGTGGTGAAAACGGAGGATATATTATTGCTCAAGGAAGCGTAGAGGATATTATTAAAGCAAACACATATACTGGAAATTATTTAAAAAGAATATTATATAAATAATTAAAGTGCAGCAATATATGCTGCACTTAATTTTTTTAATTATTCTTGTGCTTCAAACATATCTTTTCCTACACCGCACATTGGACATACCCAATCTTCTGGTAAATCATCAAATGATGTTCCTGCAGGAATACCTGCTGTTGGATCTCCTTCTTCAGGATCGTAAATATAACCACAAACTGTACATACATATTTTTTCATAAATATCCCTCCATTTTAAATTTTATTTTTTTTAATTTTGTAATGGTTCCAAAAATATTATACTATTTTTTTTTATTTTTGTCAAGAGAACTAACAAAAAATATTAAATGTTCTAAATAGTAATTATTTATATTTTTTAGATTGTGGTATAATAAAAATAGATAAATTTTCACATTGGAGGTTAAAGCATGTTCAACGAAGTAAAAGATACACCTGTAATTATTTTAAATGGATTTGATAGTGAGGAAATAAATAAAATAATGAAAGCTATTAAAAACGTTGATGGATTACCAAGAATTATCTTTGCTACAACTACAAAAACAAATGTTAATTGGAAAATTGGTGATTTAATAAACGAATTGAAACAGGAGGATTTTGAGGTAAAAAAAGCGTTGAAAAAAGCATTAAATGAAAAAATAAAGGATGATTAAATGGAAAATTATTTTTATTATGATAACCCCGATAAAAGCGTTCCACTGAAAACAGAAAGAGGTTTCCCAAAATTAGGAGCCACAGTTGATGCTGGGGGAGTTAATTTTGCTTTATTTACAAAAAATGGTAAAAATGTATCTTTAGAATTATATCAAAACTTTTATGATGATGAACCTTCTCATGTTTTTCACCTTCATCCTGTAAAGAACAAAACTGGAAATATATGGCATATATATATTCATGGTATAAAACATGGACAGTTTTATGGTTGGCGCGTTGATGGAATATACGACCCAATGAATGGATATAGATTTAATAAATATAAACTACTTTCAGACCCATATGCCAAAGCTATTTCTGGTTCATATAATTGGGATGAAGATAGCGTTTACGGTTATGATAAAAATTCTTCATTACTCGATTTATCTTTCTCCACTATTGATTCAGCAAAAAGTCCTACAAAATCCATAGTAATAGATGATTCTGTATATGATTGGGAAGATGATGTTCATCCAAGAATTCCTTTAAAAGATTTAATAATATATGAAATGAATATAAGATTATATACTATGAATCCTAATTCAAGTGTTATGTCCAGAGGAACATTTAAAGGCATTATTGAAAAATTGGATTATTTAAAAGAATTAGGAGTTAATGCTATAGAATTAATGCCTATTTTTGAATTTAACCCTAACTCTATAATTAGAACAAATCCTATTACCGGAGAGAGACTAAAAGATGTATGGGGATACAATCCTTTAAGTTTTTTTGCTGTAACAGGAAATTATTCAGACGGTTTAAAAATTGGAGAACAAGTTTTTTTATTTAAAGATTTTGTAAAAATACTTCATAAAGAAGGTTTTGAAATCATTTTGGATGTTGTATATAACCATACCGGCGAAGGCAATGAATTAGGCCCAACATTATCTTTTAGAGGACTTGATAACCCTATTTATTATATTTTAAGTAAAAACAAAAGATATTACGAAAACTATTCGGGTTGTGGGAATACTTTTAATTGTAACCATACTGTAGTTAAAAACCTTATTATTGATAGTTTGAGATATTGGGTAACAGAAATGCATGTGGATGGATTTAGGTTTGATTTAGCATCTATTTTAGGAAGAGATACTAATGGAAATTGGATAGGAGATCTTTCTTTATTAAAAGATATAGCTGAAGATCCTATTATTTCAGATTCTAAATTAATAGCAGAAGGTTGGGATGCAGCAGGTGGATATTTTTTGGGATCATTCCCGGAAGGATGGGCTGAATGGAATGGAAAATTCCGAGATTCTGTAAGAAAATTTGTTAAAGGCGATAAAGGTTTAGTTGGAGAAATTGCATGTAGAATTGCCGGAAGTGAGGATTTATACGGAAATAAATCTCCTGTTGCAAGCGTTAATTTTATAACTTCTCACGACGGTTTTACAATGTGGGATTTGGTTTCCTATAATAAAAAACATAATGAAGAAAATGGTGAAAATAATAATGACGGTGCCAATGATAATTATAGTTTTAATTATGGAGTAGAAGGCGAAACAAACGATGAAAATATACTTAATATAAGAAAAAGACAAATAAAAAATTTCTTTACTATACTTATGATATCTCAGGGAACACCTATGATATATATGGGTGATGAATTTTGTAGAACCCAATATGGAAATAATAATGCATATTGTCAGGATACAATTAAAAATTGGGTTGATTGGGAAAGAAAAGAAAAATTTCAGGATATCTTTAGATTTGTTAGACATCTAATAAACTTTAGAAAATCACACCACACCTTAAGAAGAGAACATTTTTTCACTGGAAAAGATTATACAGGTGATGGAATACCCGATATTACCTGGCATGGTGTAAATTTATATCAACCTGATTTTTCATATAATTCAAAATCATTAGCTTTTATGATTAGTGGAATAGATTTTGTAAATCAGGATGTTCCTCCAGATAATGATATTTATGTTGCTTTGAATTTTTATGAAAAAGATTTAGAATTCACATTACCAAAACTTCATAATAAAAATTGGTTTCGTGTAATTGATACATATTTTGATTCTCCAAATGACTTTCTCGAATTTCCACAAAAAGTTACTAATTATTACACAGTTAAATCAAAAAGTATTATTGTTTTAATTTCTAAATAATTTATAAATTTACACTTTTTTCTTTTTTGTGGTAAAATATAAGTAAGAAAATTACGGGAGTGATAAATATTAAAGCTGCTATTCTAAGCACCGGTGATGAAATTGTTGAAGGAGATATTTTAAACACCACAGCAAAAGAAATATCGAATATACTATATTCAATAGGTTTTGATATTTCTTTCCATATTAATGTTAATGATAAAAAGGACAATATTATATCATCTCTGGATTTTCTTTCAAAATATAATGATTTAATTGTAATTACAGGTGGATTAGGCTCCACAAATGATGATATAACAAGAGATGCTGTTTCAGAATTTTTAAATGAAGATCTTATCTTTAATAAAGAAATTTTTGATAATATCCATATGAGATATAAAAAATTTGGAAAAACTCCTAATAAATTAATAAAAAAACAGGCTTTTGTGTTTAAGAACTCTTTAATTTTAAAAAACGATATTGGTAGTGCCCCTGGTTTATATATTACAAAATACAATAAACATTATATCTTATTACCAGGCCCGCCAAATGAGGCTATTGATATTTTTAAAAAATTTTTAGACTATATTATATCTAAATTTAATTTAAAAAAGGGAAATATTTATAAAATTCAATTTTATAATATTACTGAATCACAATTAATGTCTATGCTAGAAAAAAAATTGGAAAATATTAGATATTCAACAAAATTAGAATTACCAATAGGACCGTCTTTGATTTTTAAAGACAATAAAGAAAAAATAAAAGATATTATTAATTTTATTCATGAAAATTTTTCTCAATATATTGTTCCAAATAATCTAATAAAAATTATTTTAAATAAATTAGTATCTAAAAACAAAACAATTTCCACTGCCGAATCGTGTACAGGTGGATTAATAGGAAAGATTATAACTGATACACCTGGCTCATCAAAGGTTTATAAAGGTACTATTGTTGCTTACTCTAATGATGTAAAAAATAAACTATTAGATATTGATGAAAATATTTTGAAAAAGTTTGGAGCAGTCAGTGCAGAAACTGTAGAATTAATGGCAAAAAATATAGCTAATATTCTCGAAACCGATTTTTCAATTTCCGTAAGCGGCATTGCGGGACCAAAGGGAGGATCTCTTAATAAACCTGTAGGCACAGTTTATTTTGGATTTTATAATAAATTTTATGATAAAATCATAATAGAAAAAAAGATATTTTCTGGTAATCGAGATTTAATTAGAAAAAAAGCCGCTTATTACTCGCTAATAAGATTATTAAAACTGTTTTTATAGGAGGTTTTTTTATGGGAGAAATGGATGTTTATTTAAATGTATTTATCGAAGAAGCTAATGAAAATTTACAAAGATTAAATGAAGAACTTTTAGAACTTGAAAATAATCCAGAAAATTTAGAAAAAGTCAACGAAATATTTAGGGTTATGCATACTTTTAAAGGTATGGCTGGAACAATGGGATTTGATAAAATTGCAAAAGTATCTCATAAGATGGAAAACATTCTGGATAAAATTAGAAAAGGAGAAACCAAAGTTGATACTGAACTAATAGATCTTCTTTTCAAAACTCTTGATGCGTTAAATGAAAGTATAGTAGATATTTCTAATGGTGGGAAAGGAAATTTAAAATCACTAGATGATCTGATTTCTATACTTGAGAAATATATTAGTACTTCTGAACAAATTAATGAAAAAACATCTGAAAATACTAAAGAAATTACTTCAAACGATTCTGACAAACTTTTACATCTTGATGATATCACAAGAGAATCATTGAAAAATCTTTTTAATGTCGCTAAAGAAAAGAATTTAAATTTCTTTTTGATAAAAGTTAAGTTTGATAAAAATGTTCAATTAAAAGCTGCGAGAGCTTTTATGGTATTGCATAAAATCGATGATTTAGGTGGAGAAGTGGTTTATACAAATCCTTCATCTCAGGATATTGAAGATGAAAAATTTGATTTAGAAATAGAACTGGGTGTGATTATCAATACTCCTGCCGATGAACTTAGAGATAATATATTAAGTATTTCTGAAGTAGAAAGTGTTGCGGTTAATGAATTTGAATCTTCTGATTTTGAAAAACAGGAAAAATTTGAATCATCAGAAAATAACTCACCGCAACAAAAATCAAATGTTACTGTAGAAAATTCAACAAATCAAAAAAAGAAAATACAGCTTCAATCTGTACGGGTTGATATTGAAAAGTTGGATCAATTAATGAATTTAATGGCTGAATTGGTTATTTCAAGGAGTAGGATAACCGAAACACTAAGAAAATATGAAATAAAAGATGTTGATGAAAGTTTGGCAAATTTAAGCAGAATAACTCTCGACCTTCAAAATATTGTTATGAAAATAAGAATGATTCCAATTGCTTTTGTTTTCAACAGATTTCCAAGGGTTGTTAGAGATACTGCAAAAAAATTAGGTAAAGAAGTAAATCTAATTATAGAGGGTGAAGATACAGAACTCGATAGAACTGTTGTAGATGAAATCGGTGATCCTTTAATTCATTTAATAAGAAATTCGATTGATCATGGTATAGAGCCAGTTGAAGAAAGAATAAAAAAAGGAAAACCAAAAGTTGGTACTATAAAATTATCCGCATGGCATGAAGGGGATGGAGTTGTAATCAGTGTTGAAGATGATGGAAAAGGATTGGATAGAGATATTATTGCAAACAAAGCTATTGAAAAAGGATTAGTTGACCCATCAATGATTCCCACAATGAGCGATGAAGAAGTATTTTCGTTTATATTTTTGCCCGGATTTTCTACTAAAAGTAAAGCTACCGATCTGTCCGGACGTGGCGTGGGAATGGACGTTGTTAAAACCGTAGTTGAATCTTTAAACGGAAGTGTAACCATATCTTCCAAAAAAGATATTGGAACAAAAATAATTATCAGATTGCCTTTAACTCTTTCTATTATCCAGGTTTTATTGGTAACAATAGATGATTATGTATATGCTATTCCAATTGCTAATATTGATACAACACAAAAAATCACAGACGGAGATATAAGAATTGTTCAGGGCAACGAAGTATTTGTGTTAAGAGGTGAAGTAATACCATTAATTAGACTAAGAGATGTATTTAATATGCCTAACGTTGAAGACTCATTAACAGAAAAGGTTGTTATTGTAAAAACTGCCAACAGAAAATATGGTGTTGTTGTTGATAATCTTTTAGGACAGGATGATATCGTTATAAAATCTCTCGGTAAATACTTAAATAGCGTAAAAGAATTTAGTGGTGGTGCTATACTAGGTGATGGTAGAATTGCTTTAATTCTCGACATTACAAACTTAAACGAATTATGATGAGGTGATACTATGCAAAAAGAAATTTTATCTTTTGAAATTTCCAATCAAGAATTTGGAATTGATGTCGAATACGTTGAAATGGTTATTGAAAAAGAGGATATAACTCCAGTTCCAAATTCTAAAGATTTTATCGAAGGTATTGTAAATTTACGTGGAAGAATTGTTCCTGTATTCGATTTGACAAAAATATTAGATCTTGAAATTGCTGAAGACTTTAATTTTGATAGCATAATTATTATGAAACATGAAAAAGAAGAACTAGGGATATTAGTAAATAAGGTAAATAATGTAATTTCATTTAATGATGAAGAGTTGGATATATTACCTGCCAAAAGTGGTAAATTTATAGGGAAAGTTAATGGTGTTTTAAAGATAAATAATAGACTTATTGTGTATCTCAATCTCGAAAAACTCTTTGAATCTATAGAAATATAATAATATTTAAGTGGAGGTGCTTTTAATGGCGTTAAAAGTTTTGATAGTTGATGATGCTGCTTTTATGAGAATGTTATTAAAAGATATTATTACAAAAGCGGGGATGGAAGTAGTTGGTGAAGCTGCTAATGGTCAAGAGGCTATTCAAAAATATAATGAATTAAAACCTGATGTTGTTACTATGGATATTACCATGCCTGTAATGGATGGAATTCAGGCAATAAAAGAGATTAAAAAACAGGATCCAGCTGCTAAAATTATTGTATGTAGTGCTATGGGACAACAAGCAATGGTTATTGAAGCTATACAGGCTGGTGCAAAAGATTTTATTGTAAAGCCTTTCCAGGCAAATAGGGTTATAGAAGCCATTCAAAAGGTATCAAGGGGGTGATTTTACGCCCCTTACTTTTTCATCAACCCAAACAAGTTTTATGACAAGCTGGACATTATGGGCGTTTTTTTTAATTTTTTTCTTTTTGCTTTTTATATTACTGTTATTGTTTATTCAAAAAAAACTTATTAACAAAGGATTGCTAAATAGTCCTGCTGTTAGAATTGTTAAAAAATTTTATATTGATAGAAATTTAACTTTAAATATCATAAAAGTATTGGATGAGTATTATCTAGTATTAACTAATAATAATTCCATATCCTATCTGGATAAATTAGATTATGAAAAACTTTCAGAACTTTTAAAAGGGAAAAAAGAATTTTTTGATACTTTTATTGGAGCCTTAAAAAGGGAGAAAAAATCAGATGAAGAAATGCTTTAATAAAAAATTATTTTTAATTGTTTTATTCCTGTTTTTATTTTTTGTTGGTTCAGCTCAAGAACCATTACCAATACCTGAAATTTCTATTAATATTGGAGGAAATGTTCCTGGTCCTAATACACTAATGCCAACTTTAGAAATATTACTGCTATTATCTGTATTAACTCTTGCACCATCTTTTATTATGATGTTCACATCATTTATGAGAATTATAATTGTTTTATCTTTTTTAAGAACAGCTATGGGAAGTCGTCAAGCGCCTCCTAATCAGGTATTGATAGGTATTGCATTGATTTTAACTTTTTTAATAATGTCCCCTGTTTTTAACCAAATATATCAAAATGCTATCATTCCATATACTGAAGAAAAAATAAGTTATACTCAAATGTTTGAAAATGCGTGGAATCCAATAAAAAGATTTATGATCAATGAAATAGTTGCACATAAAAATCAGGATAATGTTTTTATGTTAGCTTCAAGCGTACATAAAGAAATTAAAAATATAAACGATACACCTCCAGAAATTCTAATTCCTGCATTCGCATTAAGTGAATTAGAGATTTCATTTAAAATGGGGGTTTTAATTTATATTCCATTTATTATTGTCGATATGGTTGTAGCAAGCATCCTTTTATCTATGGGAATGATGATGATTCCTCCTATTATGATTTCAATGCCTTTTAAACTATTACTATTTATCCTTGTGAATGGATGGGATTTATTAATTGGAGGATTAATAAGAAGTTTCCAAACTTCAGGAGGTCTATAAAATTGACATTAGAAGCTTTTATTGATGTTTTTAGAGATGGAATAACTGTTTTTTTATCAATTATTTCACCTATCCTACTAGTAAGTTTAGGTGTTGGTCTTATAATAAGCATTTTCCAAACCATAACCTCTATAAATGAGCAAACACTAACCTTTGCTCCTAAAATTATTATTACTTTTCTAGTTGTCGGTTTGCTATTTGGATGGATTGCACAAAAATTAATGGATTTTACATATCAAATATTAACTACATTTTTTGGAATGATCTAATATGGATGTAATTGTTTTTTTAGAAACCAAATTTTGGGTTTGGGCTATTATATTTGCTCGAATTGTTGGATTAACAATTTCTGCACCAGTTATAGGTTCAAGAACAATACCTTTTTATTTAAGATTATTTTCTTCTCTATTTATTTCATGGATAACATTACCTCTTGTCAATCTAACAATACCAGATTTACCTATATTTTATTTGATAACAATTATACTAATAAATTTCTTTTTAGGAATATTAATTGGACTAATTTCTTATATACCAATAGCAGCTATTCAATTTGCTGGACAATTTTTTGCATTTCAAATGGGATTTGCTATGGCTGGAATATTTGATCCAATAAGTGGTGAAGAGTCTCCTATTATAGGACAATTATCTTTTTTAATAGGAATCTTTGCCTTTTTATCCTTTAAATTACATATTTTGCTATTTCAGGTAATTATTAATTCATTTCATTCTATTCCTTTAATTTTTTCTATAAATACCGCTTTTCTTCCTGAAATATTATCCACATTTGGAAAAGTTTTTGAAATTGGGGCTCAACTTGCAGTTCCGATGAGTGCATTTATGTTATGTGTAAATATTAGTCTGGGAATTGTCTCAAGAATGATACCTCAAATAAATGTCTTTATTGTTGGATTACCATTAAATATTCTAGTTGGTTCTTTAATACTTTTAACTATTATTGGTGTTTGGGTAGAAATTTTTAGTAATAATATGACGGAGATAATAAAATGGATAAATTCTATAATGAATTTGATTTTAAAATAAATCTTCAGCTTTTTGCTGACCCAAGTAAAACAGAGGAGCCAACCCCAAGGCGGCTACAACAAGCAAGAGAGGAAGGAAATGTTCCTGTTTCAAAGGAACTATTAACAGCATTTTCATTTTTGGGTGTTGCTGCTGTCTTTTATGTTCTTTCAAAATATTTATTTGTTGATTTAAAAAGTGCTTTTATGAGATATTTAACTCTTGATACCAGCTTTTTAGATGAAAATGCATTAATGACATTAATTTTGCAACAGAGAAATCTCTTTACCTTAATATCTATTTTTTTGTTTTCTTCTGCTATTATTAGCCTTGTTTTAGGAATGTTACAAACAAAATTTTTATTCTCACCTAAAGCTATGAAATTTGATTTAGGAAAGCTCAATCCAATAAAGGGATTTCAAAGAATATTTTCTATGAAAACTCTTTTTGAGCTTTTAAAATCTCTGATAAAATTAGTGTTAGTTGGATATATTGCTTTTAGTATTGTAAAATCTCGATGGAATGGCATCATTTCCCTACCATATACAAATATTTCATCAGCTATATCCTTTTTATATTCAATAATTATAGAAATATTTTTTAAGCTTGGGATGTTAATGTTATTATTAGGACTTTTTGATTTTTGGTATCAAAAAAAAGAATATAAAAAGAATTTAAGAATGACCAAGCAGGAAGTTAAGCAGGAAATGAAAGATATTGAGGGAGATCCACAGATAAAAGCAGCAAGAATGCGTAGGTTAAGACAAATTATCAATCAAAATATGATGAAAGAAGTTCCAAAAGCAACCGTTGTTGTTACAAATCCAACACATTATGCTGTTGCTATAAAATATGATGAATTGGAAAATGATGTTCCTATTGTTGTAGCAAAAGGATATGATAAAATTGCTTTTAGAATAAAAGAAATAGCAAGAGAAAATCACGTCCCTGTGCTTAGAAATCCGCCTGTCGCAAGACAATTATATGAAAGAGTTGACATAAACGAAGAAATACCAGAAGATATGTATGAAATTGTCGCAAAAATTATTGCTTCTGTTTTAAAAGTTACGAGGTGATTAAATGGGAGAATTTACAAATAAATTTTTCAAACAACTAGATCTAATAGTACCTTTATTAATAGTTAGTGTTGTTATATTAATGGTTATCCCTATTCCACCATTTCTTTTAGATTTTTTACAAATGGCTAATATTTCATTAGCAATTATTTTGTTGCTGGTTACAATGTATATAAAAAATGCTCTTGAAATTTCTGCATTTCCAACATTATTACTGGTAACTACTTTATTTAGACTATCATTAAATGTATCTTCAACAAGATTAATCCTTTTACAAGGAAAGAATTTTCAGGGTAAAGTTATAAGGGCATTTGGAGATTTTGTTGTTGGTGGAAATTACGTAGTTGGCATTGTAATTTTCTTGATTCTTGTAATCATTCAGTTTGTAGTAATTACAAGAGGTGCCGAAAGAATTGCAGAAGTTGCAGCAAGGTTTACTCTTGATGCTATGCCTGGAAAACAAATGAGTATCGATGCAGATTTAAGTGCCGGGATTATTACAGAAGAAGAAGCAAGACAAAAACGTGAAGATATTAGACGTGAAGCTGATTTTTACGGAGCTATGGATGGTGCCTCTAAATTTGTTAGAGGAGATGCTATAGCAGGTATTATTATAACCCTTATAAACATATTAGGTGGTTTGATTATTGGTGTATTACAGCAAGGATTAGATATAGGGGAAGCTGCTCAATTATACACTTTGTTTACTGTCGGAGATGGATTAGTAGCTCAAATACCCGCTTTATTAATTTCAACTGCAACTGGTATTGTTGTATCAAGGGCTGCATCTAAAGAAAATTTAGGAAAAGATTTACTCAAAGAACTTTCATCAGAAAAGAGAGTCTTATATATGACCGGCGGAGTAATATTAACCCTCGGATTAGTTACACCTTTACCTATAATGCCAGCATTATTATTGGGGGGAGGAATGCTAACTTTAGCTTATTTAACAACTAAAGGATATTTACAAAAAATGATCCCTGCGACAGGTCCAAAAGAAGGTTTTGAAACACCAACTTCAGCACCAGAAGAAGGAATTAGTGGCGGAGCGAAAGCTCCTTCTGGTCCTCCTTTAACATCTGCTGAAGAAGTCTCAGAAATAATACAGAGCGATGTTTTAGAAATTGATATTGGATATGGTTTAATTCCCTTAGCAGATCCAGGTCAAGGTGGAGATTTACTTGAAAGAATTACAATGGTTAGAAAACAAATTGCTTACGAACTCGGAATTGTAATAAGCCCTATAAGGGTAAGAGATAGTGTCCTTTTAAGTGCAAATGAGTATATAATTAAATTAAAAGGTGTAGAAGTTGGAAGATTTGAATTATTTCCTGAAAAATTGTTAGCAATAAATTCTGGAATGGCTTCTGAAGAAATACCAGGAATTCATACAAAAGAACCTTCGTTTAATTTAGATGCCTATTGGATTGACGAATCCCAAAAAGAAGAAGTTGTTAATCTTGGTTACACTGTAGTTGATTCTCCGAGTGTTTTTGCAACTCATTTATCTGAAGTAATCAAAAAATATGCTCATGAAATACTTGGTTCTAAAGAAACTGAAATGCTCATAGAAGGTTTAAGGATAAAAGAACCATCATTAGTTGAAGAATTAACTCCTTTAATTTTCAAAACTTTTGAAATACGTAATGTATTAAAAGAATTATTATACGAAAGGATTTCCATAAGAAATTTGCCTGTTATTTTTGAAAAATTAATGGAACTTGGTAGTAATGAAGTTAAAGATATAGTGTCTCTTGTTGAAGGAGTGAGAAGCGCTCTTGCCAGACAAATATGTGAATCAATGAAATCTGGTGATGGTATTTTACATTTAATCATCTTAGATAAAAATACTGAAAATACATTAAATAATTATACTATTGAATATGGTGGAAATTATACTTTAGCTTTATCTCCTCAACTTTCTCAAAAATTACTTGATAATATAAGTCAGGCGTTAGAATCTCAAATGATGAAGGGTTATAATCCTGTAATATTATGTAGTTCACCTTTAAGATTCTATTTTTCAAGATGGTTATTATCAAATATTCCAAATGTTAATGTGATTTCATATAATGAGATTATTCAAGAGATTCCTATTTCTGCAGACGGAAATATAAGTGTTTAGAGGTGAGTTTATGAAAATAAAAAAATATATTGTTACTACTATTCCTGAAGCAATGGAAAAAATTAGAACAGAACTAGGAGAAAATGCATATATATTAGATACAAAAAGGATAAATAAAGGGGGATTTTTGGGAATTGGTGGCAAAAAGTATATAGAAGTTACCGCCGTTCTTGATGATAATCCGGAAAATGTGGTAAAAAATATTAAGAAACCTTCTGGACCTGGTTTTTCTAATAATACTCAGGGTAGAATCAATGAAATTAGAGAGATGGTTGAAAGAAATAAAAAATTAGATGAAAGAATAAAAAGAATGAAAAATATAGACGATTATGAAGAACGATATGCACCAGGAAAAGATAAATTAGAACTCACCGCCAGAAATGAAATCTTAAAATTAATTGAAGAGCAACGTGAAATTTCTAAACTTATCGATGAAGATGCTGAAAAATTCTATAATAAAGAAAAAAATGAATTCAAAAATCTGGATTATAGAAAAGTTACTTATAACAAATATCCCCCAAAAAATAACAACTTAAATTCTAATGCATCTATATATAATAATCGCATATCAAATACACAAAATAATACATTAAATAATGTAAAGAGTTCTCAAAATGAATTAATAGAAATTAAAAATTTAATAGAAAAGCTTTCCAAACGAGTTATCTTAAATGGGGCTAATCCATTAATATCAGAACTAATTGAATCTTTAAAGAAACAAGATCTCTCTGATAGTATAATAGAAGATATATTAAACAATATTCCAACTGATTTAAATAAGGAAAATTGGAAATCTGATGAAAGATTTAAAAATCTATTATTTGACATGTTTAAGAACAATTTCAAAGTTGAGGTTCCTAATATTCACGGAACAATAATGCTTATTGGACCAACTGGAGTTGGTAAAACTACTACATTGGCAAAAATTGCTGCATTAAATAAATTAAATAGCAGCAAAAATGTTGCAATTGCCACTATTGATCTTTACAGAATCGCCGCAACAGAACAATTAAAAACATATGCAGAAATAATGGATATTCCTGCCTCAGTTTGTTATACGCCAACTGAATTAAAAACTACAGTAGAATCTCTTAAAAACTATGACATATTGTTAATAGATACAGCTGGAAGAAGCCATAAAGATGATATTCAGATTGGGGAATTAAAAATGTATATTGATTCTGTAAAACCAGATTTTATATTTTTAGTTGTGTCGGCAAATATGAGACTTAGAGATATGATAGATGTATACAATAGATTTTCCGTTTGTAATCCAACACATTTGATAATAACCAAATTAGATGAAACATCATCTTATGGTCAAATTCCTTCTTTAATAAGAGAAACAAAGTTACCTATAAGCTATATTACTACAGGTCAAAATGTTCCAAATGATATTGAAATCCCAAATTCGCAAAAAATATTTAACCTCTTTTATGAGGAGTTGACATTATGAGTATAATAAAAGATCAAGCTGAAAATTTAAGAAAAACTTTTTCAAAAAATAGAACAAAAATAATTCTTGTTACCGGAGGCAAAGGTGGTGTGGGAAAATCAATTGTAGCCGTTAATACCGCTGTAAATCTTGCAAAAATGAATAAAAAAGTTTTGATTTTTGATACGGATGCTGGATTTGCAAATGCATCCATTTTGCTTGGAGTTTCTCCAACAGTTAGTATAAAAGATTATTTTGATAAAAAATTAACTCTAGAAGAGTGTATTATAAAAACCCCTTACGGAATAAAATTATTAAGTACAGGTATGGATATAAAAGATTGGATATCTTTTCAAAAAAATTTTACCCGAAAAGCTATTGAAGAATTTTTTAATATTGCAAAAGAGCATGATTATGTTATTATAGATGTCAGTGCAGGATATAATGAAAATTTAAAACCTTTTTATATTGCTGCTGATAATATTCTATTGGTAACTACTCCAGAACCTACTGCTATAGTAAATGCTTATACTGTTGTAAAAGCACTATCAATTTTAGAAGTTGATGGCGTAGTAGATGTTGTAATAAATATGATAAGAAAAAGGTCAGAAGCTAATACTGCTGAACAGGTTCTAAGAAAAACAATAAAAGAATATTTATTTAAAGATATTAGAAATGTTTTTTATATAAATTTCGATCATCTGGTGCATGATAGTGTAAAATCACAAACTCCAATATCAAGCTTTAAACCATCATCACATGTTGCTAATGATTTGATGATAATTGCAGAAAAAATCGAAAATACCACATCAGAACATGAACGAAAGAACAGTGACAATTTATTAAAAAAATTACTTTTACTATTTGGATTTTACAATAGGTGAAATTATGGATAAAAAAAATTTCATAAAAAGGATTTTCCTTGTTTTTTTTCCTGGAAATTCCATAAGGATTTATATAAAAAATGATGTTTTAAAAGCTAAAATAAAAAATTTTAAAGGAAAAGAAATAGAATTAATATCTCCAAAATATGATTTTAGTCTTGGGGAGAATGTTACATTAGAATCAATTTTTGAAGGTGCCTACTATCAAGCAGAATTCCAAATTAAAGATATTAAAGATTTTGGACAAAATGAAGTTATGGTTTCATTAAATTTAGTCAGTACATTTAAAATTAAAAATAAAAGAATAAATGAAAGACATTATATATCTATTCCCGTTTTGATTGAGGATAATTATAAAGGGTTAATCTGGGATCTAAATGAGAATTTTCTTGGAGTTGTCGTTTTAAATGAATATCTTAGCATAATAAAAAAAAGTCTTAGTGTCAAACTTTCAATAGTTGATTTTAATATTGTATTCCATGGAACAATAGCAAAAATTAGGCAAGAATTTTTTAATCTCAGCAAGTTTATATATGAAATAAAAATATTACAGGATCCTACAGGTTTATTTGGACAATACTTAGAATACATTAGTGGAAAAAATTTCTTCGAGAATAAAAAAAATCCGGAGGTGCAACCAGATGAATAACGAAAATTTTGAATTTTTCATGTCAGCTTTTAAAGAAATTACTAATATTGGGATGGGAAATGCTGTTAGCTCTCTATCAATGATGCTAAATAAAAAAGTTGATATATCAGTTCCTAACCTAGATGTAATAAAACTTTCCGATATATTTTTAAATATGGAAGAACCTGATGAAATATACGCATGTTCTTATGTTAAAATGGAAGGAGATTTAGATTCTTCACTGATTTTTTTAATTGAAAAAGATTCAGTAAAAAGATTAATAAAAGAAAGCGTTGGTATTGACATAAAAAATATAGTTGAACTTGACGAAATGTCCTCGTCAATGATAGGAGAATTAGGAAATATTATGTTTGGTTCATATACAAGTGCTATCTCTCAATTTTTAAATATAAATTTACAGGTTACCCCCCCACAAGTTGCTGTGGATACATTCGCTTCTTTAATTGCAGAATCTATTGTTATGAGTATTACTTTTGAAGATGAAGTTATATTAACAGAAACAGAAATTCAAGTTGAAGACTGGGAAAACGTTATAAAAGGAAAAATTGTTTTTCTAATGAATGAAGAAAATAGAAACAAATTGTTCGAATATGTCAAAAAAGTGTTTTATGGGGGTTAAAAAATGAAAAAAATAATTGGAATTGGTGAATATGCCTCATCAAAAAGTCCTGATATATTAATAACTTTAGGTTTAGGATCATGTGTTGGTGTCTGTATATGGGATAAAAATAAAAAAGTTGGAGGATTGATCCATGTAATGTTACCTAACTCTCCAAATGGAAATGTTCCAAAGCCGGGTAAATATGCTGATTTAGGTATTCCATTATTAATTGAAGATTTAAAGAAATTAGGTGGTTCAAATTTTACTGCAAAAATATTTGGTGGAGCTGCTATGTTTAAAGGATCCTCAATGGATGTGGGTAAAAAGAACACTCTTGCTGTAAAAGAGCAATTAAAAAAGAATAATATTAGAATAATTGCTGAAGATACTGGAGGAAATAGAGCTAGGAGTATTGAATTTAATCTTGATACTGGTGAGGTAATGGTGAAAAAGGTAGGCGGTGGTGAAAAAGTTGAAATTTTCAAATATTGAGCTTATCTTTTATGGTATATTATTTTTTATATTCTTATTTATAAACCTATTTATTTCAAAAAACTTTTTCATAACCTCTGTTTTGCGCTCAATAATAAGTATTGCTGTAGTCATAATACTTAATACAACCATAAAGGCAGTGATTAATAGATAATGAAAAATATAAATAAAGATGATGTAATAAAAAATTTTTTGCCAAAGATAAAATATATTGCCTTAAATTTACTATCTTCCCTTCCAAAGAATGTTGAACTTGACGATTTAATACAGGAAGGGATTATCGGTTTATTACAGTCATTGGAAAAATATAATCCGCAAAAAGGAGTTACTTTCTATTCTTTTGCTATAAAAAGAATTAGAGGTGCTATGCTTGATTATTTAAGAAAAATAGATTGGTTACCAAAAGATTTAAGACATAAGATTAAAAAAATGGAAGAAGTTTTAGCAGAGCAAAATATCGACGATTATATAGATGATGAGGAATTAGCAAAAATTTTAGAAATATCTGAAAAAGATGTTAAAAAATTAAAAGCAGAATTATATAGAAGTCATATTTTAAGTTTAGATTCTTTTTTGATTACTAACAATGAAATAAATATTGAATCTGATAATGCTGAAAATGATCCAGAAATACTTGCTTATAAAGATATGTTAAAAAACGAACTCAAAAAAGCTATATTAAGTCTAAATAAAAGAGAACAACTTATTTTATCATTATATTATGAAAAAGAAATGACTTTCAAAGAAATTGGAAAAATTCTGGATATTTCAGAATCAAGAGTATCGCAAATACATTCTTCTATAATTATTAAACTGAAGAAAATGTTAGGCGGTGATTAATATGCCTGATCCTATTAATTTAAGTATTTCTTATATTACTAATGTTGATGTGTCTAATAATATTCAACATTTAAATAATGCTCTAATTGCTGCAAAAAGTACAGATTTAGAAGAACACATCAAAAAAAATCAGGAAGCACGATCTCAGGTAAAAAATACAGAGGAAAAATCTGAATCTCAACATATAAATGATAATCAAAAAAAACATTCCTCTGAATATAATAATCAAAAAAGAAAACATAAAGAAAATAATGAAGAGAAAAAAATAGTCATTGATGACTATAGAGGTCATTCTCTGGATGTACGAATATAAAAACGGACTTGAAGTCCGTATTTTTTTATGTAGAGGTGATTATTATACTAAATGACATATTGGACATAATAAAAAAATCAACGAAAAAATTTAAAATCGTTATCTTTCCAGAAGCATGGAATATTGAAGATTTAATTGAAGACAATATTTTATTTTATCCGAATTATGATATTTTTCCTTTTGAATCTATTGATGTTTCAAATAAAATAAAAGCATATAGAATAAAAACGCTTTATAATCTTTTAAATAAAAATAATGATGCAATAATATTTACTACATTTCATTCATTGAGTAGATACACAATTCCACCAAATCTCTTTAAAAATGAAATATTATCTTTTAAAATCAATGAAAATTTGAATATAAACCCTTTAATTTCAGGTTATAAAAAAACATGGAATGTATATGAATATGGTGAATTTTCTCAAAAAGGTTTCGTTAAGGATATCTTTATTCCTATCTATGACTTCCCTATAAGAATAGAATTATTTGATGATGAAATTACAAGAATTAATTTTTTTGATCCATATTCTCAAAAAAGTATTAAGTCAATCAATAATTTTATTTTCGTTCCTGGATCCGAATTCATGTATAAATATGAAAATATTTATAACAAAAATCTGGAAACTTTCCTTATAAACCATAAATACAAAAATGTTTCCTTTGATATAGAAACATTTGAAACATTACCTGCTGTATTATATGAAAAGAAAAATACATTACTTGATTATATTGATATAAACAATTTAGAAATATTTATCATAAATGAAAAAGAAAACATAAAATCATATTATGAAAGAGAAAAAGAAAATTTAGAATTTATTTTTTCTGATATAAAAAAAGATTTGTATAAAGAATTCAGTGGTCAAAATATAGAAAAAATATTGAAATTAAAATATAAAAATTTAGAAGTTGACAAACATAATCTTTTAGTGAAAAAAGTTACCTCAAAGGAAAAAAGCAATGAATTGCCTATTCTAGAATGGGAAGATTTAAAAATTGATGATCTTATTGTTCATGAAGACTATGGAATTGGTATTTATAAAGGTTTAGAAAAAATAAAAACATATTCTGGTGAAAAAGAATTAATCAAAATAGAATATGAAAATAACGCAAAAGTATTTTTACCAATTGAAAGAATTGATAAAATTACTAAATATGTTGGGGATAAAGATTTAGTAAAAATTGACAAAATAGGTTCTTCATCATGGCAAAAACGCAAGAAAAAAATTGAAGATAATATAAGAAATAAAATAAGGGAATTAATTAAATTATATGCATTGAGAGAACATACAACAGGAATTTCATTAAGTGGCGATGAAGAAATTGAAGAAAAATTTAAAAAAACCTTTGATTATATAGAAACAATAGATCAAGAAAAAGCAATTGAGGAAGTATTAAATGATTTATCTTCAACAAAACCTATGGATAGACTTATAGCTGGTGATGCTGGATTTGGAAAAACAGAAGTAGCTTTAAGAGCTGTAGTAAGAACTGTAAGTTCTGGTTATCAAGCAGCAATTTTAGTTCCTACAACAATACTAGCTCAACAATATTATGATAACGTAAAAGATAGATTTGAAGAAGTAGGAATAACTGTAGAATTAATAGATAGATTTAAAACTCAAAAAGAAAAAAATATTATAATTGATAAAATTAATTCAGGAAAATTAGATGTAATAATAGGAACTCATGCATTATTAAATAAAAATATTAAATTCAAAAAATTGGGATTATTGGTAGTTGATGAAGAACAAAGATTTGGTGTTTTTCAAAAAGAAAAATTGAAAGAGCTTTCTCATGGAATAAATGTTTTAACAATGAGTGCAACTCCTATTCCCCGCACACTTTATTTTTCAATTACAGGTTTAAGAGATTTATCTGTATTATCTACACCACCATATGGAAGAATTCCAGTAGAAACTTTTGTTTTTAAATATTCGGATAATATCATAAGAACTGCTATTTTAAGAGAAAAATCAAGAGGTGGTCAAGTATTATACATTCACAACCGAATTAATGATTTAGAAGAAATTGAAGAAAAAGTTAGAAAAATTGTTCCTGAAGTAAATACTGTTGCAGTACATGGAAAAATGCCCAAAAAATACTTATCTAAAATAATAAAAATGTTTTACAATGGAGATATTGATGTTTTAATATCTACAACAATAATTGAAAATGGGATTGATATACCAAATGCTAATACATTAATAATTGATGATTCAGAACGATATGGCATATCTCAATTATATCAATTAAGAGGTAGAGTTGGAAGAAGTAATAAAAGAGCTTTTGCTTATTTTTTATACAAAACAAAACTAAAAACAGAAACAATAAAAAAATTAGAGGCTATTAAAAATATTTCAGGACCTGGTAGCGGACTTAAGTTGGCTCTACAGGATTTAGAAATTAGGGGATTTGGAGATTTACTAGGCATTGAACAAAAAGGACATATTAATAATGTTGGATTGCACATGTATAAAGAAATATTAAATAGAACTATAGCAGAATATTATTCAAAACAATTAGAAATGAAAGAAGTTAAAGAAAAAATTAATCTTGATATTAAAGGAATAAAAATGCCTATAATTATACCTGAAAAATATATAGAAAATCCAATTGAAAGAATGAGAATATATAGAACTATAGCTAATGAAAATAATATTGAAAATATTGAAAACATAAAAAAGGATATTGAAGATAGATTCGGTAAAATACCTGAAGAAGTCAACAATTTGTTAGAATATACAAAATTAAGAATTATTGCATATAAAAAAGGAGCAAAAAATATTGAAATATATGATAAGAGTTTAATAATTGAATATAGAAACCATTTAGATATTGACATTAAAATTCTAAAAAAGCATTCTAAAAAGTTTAATCATTTTCCTGATGAAAAGAAAATAGTAATTTATTCAATAAACCCAGAAAAAACATTATTCAAAATTTTTAAATAAGAGGAGTTTTATGCTCCTCATTAATTTGTAAAGAAATGGAATCAAAATAAAACTCATTCAAACGCTCGATTGCTAATCTGGAAAAAACGAAGAAAATTATAAAATAATGCTCTTCACCAAGTAAAAATTCTAAATCCTCGAAAATTCTCATTTTCGCAGGTCGCATCAAACTCACATCCATGTTCGGTTTCACTCAATTTTGCATCCATGCAAAATTGACCTGCTTCATTCGAATTTTCATTCGTTTTATTTTTGAATTCCAGTAATAAATAATTTTACTATTAAAAGAAAAACCCCTGTCATAGAGACAGGGGAAAAATAAAAAGAGGGGCGCTACCTACTCTCGCATGGATTGCCCATACTACCATCGGCCCAGATATGCTTAACGGTCGGGTTCGGCATGGATCCGCGTGTTTCCATATCTGGTATCTGCACCCCTCAATACTCATTCACATGTGCATAGTTACTTAATAAGGTCAAGGCCTCGGGCTATTAGTACCGGTCGGCTCAATACATCACTGTACTTACACCTCCGGCCTATCTACGTCCTCGTCTCGAACTGCCCTTACCTCCGAAGAGTGGGAAACCTCATCTCGGGGCCCGTTTCCCGCTTAGATGCTTTCAGCGGTTATCGGTCAGGTACATAGCTACTCAGCTCCTGCTCCTGGCGGAACAGCTGATTCACTAGCGGTACCCTCACACCGGTCCTCTCGTACTAGGTGTGACCCCCCTCAAGTTTCCTACGCCCGCAGCAGATAGGGACCGAACTGTCTCACGACGTTCTGAACCCAACTCACGTACCGCTTTAATGGGCGAACAGCCCAACCCTTGGGACCTACTTCAGCCCCAGGATGCGATGAGTCGACATCGAGGTGCCAATCCGCGCCGTCGATATGAACTCTTGAGCGCGATAAGCCTGTTATCCCCGGGGTAACTTTTATCCGTTGATCGACGGCCCTTCCACTCGGATCCGCCGGGTCACTAAGACCGTGTTTCCACCCTGCTCGACCTGTCAGTCTCGCAGTCAGGCAGGCTTTTGCCTTTACACTCTCCTGTGGATTTCCAACCCACATGAGCCTACCTTCGCGCACCTCCGTTACTCTTTAGGAGGCGACCGCCCCAGTCAAACTGCCCACCTAACACTGTCCCATCACTGCTCTTCACAGTCAATGGTTAGTAACCCATCATGCTGAGGGTGGTATCCCACCAGCGGCTCCACCTACCCTTGCGAGCAGGTTTCTCTGCCTCCCACCTATCCTGTACACAACATGACAAGTTACAATGTCAGGCTACAGTAAAACTCCACGGGGTCTTTCCGTCTAACTGCGGGTACTGGGCATCTTCACCCAGTCTGTAATTTCACCAGGCCCTCCGCTGAGACAGTGTCCAAATCGTTACGCCATTCATGCAGGTCGGAACTTACCCGACAAGGAATTTCGCTACCTTAGGACCGTTATAGTTACGGCCGCCGTTTACCGGGGCTTCGGTTCGTACCTCTCAGCACTCCCCTTAACCTTCCGGCACTGGGCAGGCGTCAGACCCTATACGTCCTCTTTTCGAGTTCGCAGAGTCCTGTGTTTTTGGTAAACAGTCGCCTGGACCTTGTCACTGCGACTCCCCAATGCAGTATAAACCACATCAAGGAGCACCCCTTCTCCCGAAGTTACGGGGCTATTTTGCCGAGTTCCTTAGCGGAGGTTAGCCTGCTCCCCTTAGCCTTCTCAGCTCGCCCACCTGTGTCGGTTTTCGGAACGGGCATACATCAACCAGTAAGCGAGGTTTTTCTTGGCAGCCTGGCTACCACCTCGTTGGACCTACGTCCTCCCCATCACGCTTCAGCCTCCACCGGCGGATTTACCTACCAGCTTCTCAGACCTTTGCGCTTAGATGAGCCTGCCACTTGCTCACGAGGCTTTACCTTCTGCGTCACCCCTCTTACTATCGGTCATGTATGGCACAGGATTCTTTACCTGTTTTCCATCGGTTACTCCTTTCGGATTCACCTTAGGTCCCGGCTTACCCTGGGCGGACGACCCTTCCCCAGGTACCCTTGGGCTTTCGGGGGGAAGGATTCTCACCTTCCTCTCGTTACTCATGCCCACATCCGCTCTTGTGCTTCGTCCAACATACCTCACGATATGCCTTCTCCCTACTGCACAATGCTCCCCTACCAATCCGCAGATTCCGCAGCTTCGGAGTATAGCTTCAGCCTCCTTACATTTTCGGCGCAGTCCGCCTCAACCGGTGAGCTGTTACGCACTCTTTTAATGATGGCTGCTTCTAAGCCAACATCCCGGCTGTCTCTGGCAGTCCACTACCTTTCACACTTAGCTATCTCTTCGAGCCCTTAGCTGGCGGTCTGGGCTGTTTCCCTCTCGACCATGGAGCTTTTCCCCCACAGTCTGTCTCCCAACCACTAAGTAACGGTATTCGGAGTTTGACAAGTTTCGGAGGTTACCCCCCTACGCCTATCAGTGCTCTACCCCCGTTACTCTTGGTTGAGGCCGTGCCTACACACGTTTCGGGGAGATCCAGCTATCACCAGGTTCGGTTGGCTTTTCACCCCTATCCACAGGTCATCCGAATGCGTTTCACTGCATACCGGTTCGGGCCTCCATTGCGTTTCACCGCAACTTCACCCTGCCCATGGATAGCTCACCTGGCTTCGGGTCTGCATACATTGACTCTACGCCCTTTTCAGGCTCGCTTTCACTTCGGATCCACCTCTCCCGGCTTATCCTCGCCAATGCATGCAATTCGTGGGCACATTAATCAAAAGGCACGCGGTCACTCCTCTCAGAGCTCCCACTTCTTGTAGGCTTACGGTTTCAGGTTCTCTTTCACTCCCCTCCCGGGGTCCTTTTCACCTTTCCCTCACGGTACTTTTCCGCTATCGGTCGACGGGTAGTATTTAGCCTTGGATGGTGGTCCACCCTGATTCACGCAGGATTCCTCGTGTCCCACGCTACTTGGGAGAGTAATCCAGGAGCTTCTATGTATTTCGCCTACGGGACTTTCACCCTCTTCGGTGTACCTTCCCAGATACTTCGGCTATACATATTTCACTCCCGAGCCTCATGCAGTTGGCTCCGATTACTTCCCTCTACCCCAGTTAGGCAACGGCTGCACCCTTTTACACCTAACTGGTTTGGGCTCCTCCCCTTTCGCTCGCCACTACTCAGGGAATCTCTCTTGATTTCTTTTCCTCCGGGTACTAAGATGTTTCCCTTCCCCGGGTTCGCCTCCCTTTCGGGATCTTCGGGTTGCCCCATTCGGATATCCACGGATCTACGCTCGCTTGCAGCTCCCCGTGGCTTTTCGCAGCTTGCCACGTCCTTCTTCGCCTCCCGTCGCCTAGGCATCCTCCGTAAGCCCTTTTTACCTTGACCTTATCTTTCACTATGCACTTGTCAATGAGCTGGTGGAGTAGAGGGGACTTGAACCCCTAACCTTCTGCGTGCAAGGCAGACGCTCTCCCAGTTGAGCTACTACCCCTACTCCTTCACTACTGAACAGAGACACCCATTTTTTTCTCCTTAGAAAGGAGGTGATCCAGGCGCACCTTCCGGTACACCTACCTTGTTACGACTTAGCCCCCCTCGCTGACTCCACCCTCAATAACCGGCCTCCTTTCGGTTAGCCTGGCCATCTTCGGGCGTTTCCAACTCGGGTGGCTTGACGGGCGGTGTGTACAAGACCCGGGAACGTATTCACCGCAGTGTGGCTGACCTGCGATTACTAGCGATTCCGGCTTCATGCAGTCGGGTTTCAGACTGCAATCTGAACTGGGGTAGGGTTTCTGGGATTCGCTCCACCTTTCGGCCTCGCTGCCCTCTGTCCCTACCATTGTAGCGCGTGTGTCGCCCAGGACATAAGGGGCACGATTACCTGACGTCATCCCCTCCTTCCTCCGCCTCGTCGGCGGCTGTCCCGTTAGGGTTCCCACCTTTACGTGCTGGCAACTAACGGCAAGGGTTGCGCTCGTTGCGGGACTTAACCCAACACCTCACGGCACGAGCTGACGACGGCCGTGCACCACCTGTTTAGGCTCCCAGTACCGAAGTACCAGGTCGGATACATCTCTGCATCCTACCACCTATATGTCAAGCCCTGGTAAGGTCCTTCGCTTAGCTTCGAATTAAACCACACGCTCCACCGCTTGTGCGGGTCCCCGTCAATTCCTTTGAGTTTCATCCTTGCGGACGTACTCCCCAGGCGGCCCACTTATCGCCTTAGCTTCAGCACGAACGGTACTACCGCTCACACCTAGTGGGCATCGTTTACGGCTAGGACTACCCGGGTATCTAATCCGGTTTGCTCCCCTAGCTTTCGGGCCTCAGCGTCAGGTTTACCCCAGGAGACCGTCTTCACCACCGGCCTTCTTACCTGTATCTACGCATTTCACCGCTACACAGGTAATTCCGTCTCCCTCTAGTAACCTCAAGTCAATCAGTTTCAGACGCAACCCCCTGGTTGAGCCAGGATCTTTTACATCTGACTTAATTGACCGCCTACACCCCCTTTACGCCCAGTGATTCCGGGCAACGCTCGCCCCCTACGTATTACCGCGGCTGCTGGCACGTAGTTAGCCGGGGCTTTTCCTTATCTACCCTCATCAGTGAGTCATTCCCTACTCACCTTATTGTTCGATAAGTTCAGGAGTTTACGTCCCGAAGGACTTCTTCCTCCACGCGGCGTCGCTGGATCAGGGTTTCCCCCATTGTCCAATATTCCCCACTGCTGCCTCCCGTAGGAGTGGGGGCCGTGTCTCAGTCCCCCTGTGGCCGGCCACGCTCTCACGCCGGCTACCCGTCGTCGGCTTGGTAGGCTTTTACCCTACCAACTACCTGATGGGTCGCAGGCAGCTCCTCCAGCCATGCCGTAGCACGCTTTCACCTCTCGGTCTTATCCGGTATTAGCCACCGTTTCCAGTGGTTGTCCCGGTCTGGAGGACACTTTCCTACGCGTTACTCACCCGTTCGCCACTAGTACTACAGCCCGAAGACTGCCTCCTCGTTCGACTTGCATGTGTTAAGCACGCCGCCAGCGTTCGCCCTGAGCCAGGATCAAACCCTCCATCCAAGATTTCGAGTTCGATCTCAACTCTCACTTTTTTACTTCCGCTGGGTGTCTCTGTTCACTTGTCAAGGAGCTTCTTCTTTTCCTCTTCTTTCTCTCTCGCAGACCTCTTCGTCCGCGTCCGAGATATATCTTATCATTTTTCTGTCTATTTGTCAACTTACAGGTTTGTAAAATTCGTTAATCATTTGTGAATCTATATCTAATTCCTTTTATACCTTGTTTTAATGATTTAACGCTAACCATTTCACTATTTGATATTTTAAAACAATATTTTTGTTAATGGTCTTTCAGTTATAACAAAATCTGTCCATGTTGTAAAATTCATAACAAATTTTTGTTCTCCATCTACTCTACCATTAATATCTTTCATAGCAAAAGTCAAATCAAAATCTTCACCCATTAATTTAATTCCATAATTTGTAATGTAATCAGTTAAAATTCCATCATCCAAAGAATTCCCTTGGAAGAATAATTCCATTTTCCATGGTCTAGGCAAATAATAACCTAATCTTCCTTCAAATAACCATGTTTTATTTGAAGGATTATTTGTAGCAGCATCTACATCAAGATAATATATATTCTCATTATTTTGATCCATATTATAATACATTATTCCCTTTAAATAAACTGGATAATAATTTATCTTTCCACCTAAAGCAATTTTAGGTGATGGTAATATTTTAACTAAATCTGAAATATTATTTGTTATTTCAGAAATAGAATCAACGGTTGAAGGTACAGCATATCCCACACCATAATATAATTGAGTAATAAGTTTTCTGCTCCATTTTACGGAATTATATCCCGCAAAGGAAGCCGATAATACATCAATATTTCTATATTCATATTTTTTACGACTATTATCCTGGGACAAATAGAACATATATTTTGTATATCTATCATCTAAACCAGCATAAGCATAAATTGATTTATTTTCTAAATCATATGCACCACCAAATTTTATCTCACCAAATGGTTTTATGTATCCACCTACTGCCATATTCATAGGATTCAAAGTGTAATTTTTATCTCCTAAATCATCTCTAAAACCACCTACTCTAAATGAATAATCTGATCTTATATCGTATGGATAATCTCTAAATTTAAATTTACCAAACATAAGCAAAACATCATATCCTATTTTATATTGTAAATAATAATATCTTGGAAGTTTAAATTTTAACGTCTTATCATTTAAATCATATGAAAGTGTGGATGAAGGTAGTGTTACATAATCATTGAACCTTAACATTACATTTGATGTAATTCCAATATCAAAATAAGTTATTGGAAAAACATCAACATAATTATCAGGATCATCTAAATTCATTGTATAAATACCCAATACTGAAAATTTTGTACCACTAAAAGCTGCAAAAGAAATAAAAACAAGCAATAAAAATACCCCTAAAAATAACTTCTTCATAATAATACCTCCTAAAAATTTACCTAAAATTGATTTACATAAATAAAATTTTGGTATAATACTATGATAGAAAATATAAAATATTGATAAGAGTCAAATTTGGGTTTATAATAATGTTGTCGGTGGGTTTAAATAAACATACATTTTTTTATTATATTTTTTTATTATTTCATAAAATTTATCATGATCAATATTTCCCTTAATCACAATTTGATATCGATATTGTCCTCTTAATTTTGATATTAATGGTTCTGTTGGTTCCATTATTTCTATCTCAGTAAACTTTTTTTCTAATAATTTATAAAACTCTTCTGCTTCTTTTAATGCTTGCTCTTGATTAGGATGAGAAAATATCAGCAATAGCAGATCTGAGTAAGGTGGATATTTATATTTTTTTCTGTTATTTAATTCCAATTCAATCACATTATCAAAATCATGTTCTTTAATATATTCGAAAAATGGGCTTCCCGATTTAAATGTTTGTATTAATACTTTCCCTTTTTCTCTTCTTCCCGAACGTCCAGCAACCTGAATTAATAAAGAAGCTGTATGTTCTTGTGATGTATATTCTGGAAAATTTAAATATCTATCGCTATCTAAAATTACTACTAACTTAATATCTGCTATATCTAACCCTTTAGTAATCATTTTAGTCCCAACTACTATAGCTGGCCCTTCTTTTTTTATTTCCTCAAATGCTTTATATAAATCATCATTTGTTTTTATTATTTCTCTATCCATTCTGATAATTTTCTTATTTGGAAAAAATTTCAATAATTCATTTACAACTCTTTCTGTACCATAACCCCTTAATTGTAACTCTGGATTCCCACAGGCAGGACAGGCTGACGGAACTTTTTTTTCACTTCCACAATAATGACACTTTAATTTATTTTCGTATCTATGATAAGTATATGAAACATCACAATTTTCACATTTTAACACATTACCACAATTTGTACAAATTAAATAATTTGCATACCCTTTTGTCGGTGAAAATATTAAAACCTTTTCTTCTTTCTTTAAAGTTTCTTTTATTTCTTCTAATACTTTTTTTGTAAATATCCAGCTTAACTTTTCTTCTTTTTTCATATCAATAATTTCAATATCTGGCATTTCTGTATAGACTCTTTCTTTTAATTCATATAAATTAATTTTATTTTCAAATGCCCTTTTCATTTCTTTTAGAGTAGGTGTGGCAGATGATAATATTAATTTAATATTTTCTATTTTTGCCCTCATATAACCTATTTCTACAGCATCATAAGAAATTTGATCAAATTGATATAATGAATGATCATGTTCTTCATCTATTATTATCATTCCTAAATCTTTTATTGGTATCCATACAGCACTTCTTGTACCAACTATAATATCTATTTCACCATTTACTGCTTTGTACCAAGTTTTTATTCTTTCGGTGGAATTTATATTAGAATGATAAATTCCTATTTTATTTTCTGGAAATCTTCTTTTTATTCTGTATAAAAATTGTGGAGTTAATGAAATCTCAGGAATTATAATTAAAATTTTCTTCCCTTCTTCAATATATTTTTCCATTACTTCAAAAAATATTTCCGTTTTACCACTTCCTGTTACTCCATATAAAAGATCTATTGATTCTTTTTCTTTTAATAAATCTTCCAATATTTCATTTTGTTTCTCTGTTAGTTCTACTTTAAATTCTTCATTATTTTCTTCTTTTGAACTTATAATTTCAATAATACCCTTTTTAACAAGCGTATTTAGTACCGTTGACCCCCTATAAATAATTTTATTATTATATAATTCTTCTTCTAATACTTTTTCTTTTTCTATTAAATAATTTATTACTCTCATCGCAGATTTTGATATTTTTTCATTTAGTATTTCATCTATATTTTTCTTCAGTATTATAATATTGTTCTTTTTTTCAATAGTTTTTTTAATATGAACCGATAAACTGATTAAATCATTTTTTATTAATTCTTTTATATGTTTATTAGCTTCTTTTCTATTTTTAAATTTTTTATAATATTCATTTAAAAATATTGGTTTTTCAATACCTGATAGTGATGATTTTGGTAATATTTTAATTTTAAGTTTATCTGAAGATAATGGAGGAAATAACAATCTTGCTATTTCACTTATAGGCATGAAAAATTTCTTAGATGCAGAATAAATCAATTTTATATGAGAATTATTTATCAATGGAATATTATCAATTACTAATTCTATTTCCTTTATTTTGTAATCTTTTTTATTGGTTTCCGAAAGAATTACTCCTAACTTTTGTTGATTTCTAAATTCAATTAGCACCCTTTGACCGGGTGCTAATTTTTCTTCATATGAATATGTAAATGTATTATATGTATATGTACCAAACACCGCTACTTCATAATAATACATATAAATCACTGCCTTATTAAAATCTGGATACTTAATCCTGATATTTTGTCTATTGAATTAACCTCATTACCTGTGAAAAAATCTATATATTTTCCATTTAATTTCATATTTAATTTTACTGGTATTTTTCTTGAATTTGTTATTACTATAACTTCATCAGTATCTGTATATCTCTTATATACTAACGCTCCTAATTTTGTTTTTAAAACTTCATACTCTCCATATCTCAATGCTTCATGTTCTTTTCTTAATTTAATCATTTTTTTATAATAATTATATATATCCATATTCCAAAATTCTTTATCCCATGGAAATGGTTTTCTACACCATGGATCTTTTCCACCATCTAATCCAATTTCATCACCATAATATATTACTGGAGCTCCTACAAATGTCATTTGAATTCCTACAGCTATTTTTAATTTATTAATATCACCATTTAATTCTGTCAATACTCTAGAAGTATCATGACTATCCAACATATTCCACAGAGAATTTAAAACTTGAGGTGGATATTTTTCTAAATATGAATTGGTATTTCTTACAAAATTAGAAGCACTTCCACCCTTTGCATAACCAAGAGTTGCATCTCTAAAAAGATAATTCATTACAGTATCAAATGCTGGATATTCAAAAAATCTTGTAGAGTCTTTCCAATATTCACCACTAATTATTGCTTTATTATTAATTCCTTTCACCAAAGGATAAAAGAACTTTTCCCAAAATGATTCTTTAACTTGATCTGCAGCATCTAAACGCCATCCATCAATCCCGTATTCCATCCATTTACCAATTACAGAAGAGATGTATGCTTTAACACCATAATAATCCACATTTAATTTAGGTAAATCAGCATACCCCCACCACGAAAGATAACTATCAGCTGATTTTGTTACAGGGAATTTTTTTATAAAATACCAATTCAAATATTTTGAATTTTTTTGATTTCTAAATATATCCTGCATGGCAAAAAATTCATCCCCAGAATGATTAAAAACACCATCTAAGACTATTTTAATATTATTTTCTTTTAATTCATTTATTAATTTTTCAAATGTTTTTTCATCTCCAAAATGTGGATCTATTTTTAAATAATCCTTTGTATCATATTTATGGCTGGATACAGATTCAAAAATAGGATTGAAATAAATTGCCTCTATTCCTAAATCTTTCAAATAATCTATGGATTTTATCACACCTTCAAGATCACCACCATAAAAACCATTTGATCCTAAAGATGAAGATGTGTAAGGTCCATACCAATTATTTGTATATTTTGGATCATTATTTTTATCGCCATTTCTAAATCTTTCTGGAAATATTTGATAATATATTCTTCCTTTAGACCATTCGGGAACATTTAAATATTTGATAATTGGTTTATCAAAGTCAAATTCAAAATAATAATTTTCAGGATATTCTAAAGAAATTTTTCCATCTTTTATCAAAAATTTATATTTTAAAATATTTGAAGGTGTAAAAATATGAAATCTATACATTTCTGAATTGTCATATATTAATTTTTCTTTTTTTAACATTTTTCCATTACCTATAAATATAACATCTTGAACATCATTTTTTTGAACTTCCAAGGAAAGATATATTTCTCCTGGTTTAACTGGATTTATAAATTTTCTTTCAACATTATGCTTTACTACTCCAATTATTCCATCATTTATAGACGGAATATATGTTTCTTCACTTTCTACTGTTAATACTGAATATAATTCTCCATTATAATATATTGTATTTGGATTTTTATAATCCAAAATCTTTTCATTATCAACTAAAAATAAATATTTATATTTTCCTTCATTTAAATTAAAAACTTTTTTCCATATACCAGTATTTGATTTATCCATACTAACAGGTTTAAAATCGGTAAAATCCCCTAGTATATACACAGATGATGCAGCTTGTGTATAATAAATAGTTACATTTCTTGAAAACAGCATTATTGATAAGACAATAATTACAATTATTAAAATATGTTTTTTCATACTTTCCCCTTTCTATATATTATTTTCATTTTTTTGTCTAACTCATATTTAGAATATTCTTTATTTTTATAATAAAGTGAATATACATTGGTAGCTTTAAAATCATATTCTATCATTTTAAAATATGTCTTTTTATCAATGCTCCACATTTTTCTTTTATTCTTTAAATCTCTTTCAATATTCTTTATTATTGAAATATAATTAGAGGGTGTTGTTATTATAGGATATTCAACCCTATTTCTCATTACTGATAATAATTCTCTACCTTTTTCCGTAAAGCCCAAGACTCTTAAATATTGAGGGCCTGTATTATTTATATTTTCAATTAATTCATTTGTTATGCCAAAATATATATTTAATAATGTCCTTTTAATTCTCGTATATGTAAATCTTTTAGATTTAATATTATGATATAACTCTTTAATTGTATTGGTATGCTTTGCAGCTTCTATTATTCTTTGATCAAGACCTTCATTTACACCATAATATTTTTTTAAATTATCTCTACTTAGCGTTCTTAAATAAGATAAAAATGAAATTTCAAAATCTTCAATAAATATGGGTGCTTTGCCTAGTTGTTCTTCTCTTTTTATTATTTCAAATGTTTTTGATGGTACCGAAGCTTTTATTAAATCATATTTTTTTTCCTTCCATAATTTTCTAATTGCTGTAGCACTAGAAAAATTACCGCTAAAATTTTCATCATTATAATTTGATCCCTTTCGCCTTATTGTATGAGGAATAATTTTAGAATTTAATTTTTTTAATGCTATAAGATATTCTAAACCAAGAATATCATTTGATTTTTCAATAATTAATATTTCATCTTTATCTAATAACTTTTTAGTTTCAAAATAGTCTATTAAAGCATATTTTCTGGCATTTGGGAAAGAATAACCCTTTTTTAAATATTTTTTTAGTAATATTTGGTAATCTTCTGGTTGTTTATACAAAGTTTCGGCTATTATGTTTAACGTTTTTATATCAGCAGATTCACTACCAAATACTACATCTGTTACTACATTTGTTCTATCTAATAACCCTATCGAACCAAAGGCAAAACCATTAGCATCTTGAATTGAGTATAAAAACGGGAGTTCAAAAACTATATCTATTCCCATTTCTAGTGCTATTTCTGCCCTAGAAAATTTATCAATAATAGCTGGTTCCCCGCGTTGAACAAAATTACCGCTCATAACTGCTACAGTAAAATCTGGATTTATAAGTTCCTTAGCTTTTTTTAAATGATATAAATGCCCATTATGAAAAGGGTTATATTCTACTACTACCCCCAATACTTTCAAATTCAACACTCCGTTCTCGGTTCTTCATGATTTTTCAATATTTTTGGATTATTTTTGTCATCTACTACAACTATCTTTGGGTTACTTTTTTCTTCTTTTGAATATAGTCCATATGCCATAATAATTACCTTATCTCCTAACTCAACCATTCTTGCTGCTGCCCCATTCAAACCTATTATTCTTGACCCTCTTTCGCCTTTTATAACATATGTTTCAAATCTCGCTCCATTATTTACATCTACTATTTGAACCAATTCATTCTCTTCAATATCTGCAAGTTCCATTAATTCTTCATCTACAGTAATACTTCCTTCATAGTGAATATTTTTTTCGGTAACGGTTGCCCTATGAATTTTTCCCTTCAATAATATTCTGAACATAGTAATTACCTCCTACATCTTTTTTGTATTTTCTATACAATATTTCTATTTATATTTTATCATTAAAAGTTGTATTTTTGATTTAAAAATATGGAATTTTATATTTTTTATTCTAAAAAATGTCAAGAAAGATATTTTGTGGTATAATTGTATTGAAAATACAAGATAAGGGGTGATTTTATGTCGAGAACTGTTTTAATTGATGGTAGTGTATCTTATTCATCAAACGCACAAATTATTCATAGTAAAATTTTAAAAGATTTAGTTATAGAATTTTTAAAAGATTTAGAAGAAAGAAATGAAAGTTTATTAACATTTTTTACGTTATTTCTTAAAAACGAAGATGCGGTGGAAATAGAGGAACGTTATGATCTAGATCAAATAGTAAAAATGTTATTTGCATTATCAGCTGAGAAGATTGATGAAATAGATGCATCACCTTTTTATAGCTTTCCAAAATTAAGTGATAAAAAAGAACAAATAGTAAAATTCGTTGAACGTATCTATAATCTCTGGAGAAACAAACATAGATTTATGATACAAAAAAATAAATTTGTTTCTAATGGTATTCAAAAAATATATAAGGAAATGATGTTGGTAAAAAATAATACAGATTTCAAAAGTCTGATTACTAATTTTTATAGACAAATATTAATTAATGTTTCCGATGATAGATTAAAAGTTTTAAGGCAATTACCAAGTGGAGCTCAAGTTGCTTTCTCCATTGATACCCCAAATTTTAAAGATAAAGTTTTAAACGGAGATGAAAATTTATATAAGGTTCCATTTGTATGGGGTGTTGTTTTTGAACCTCCTGTAATATTCTATACAAAATCAAATAAAAGAAAAGGTTTATTCAAGGTCATCGATTCACCTATTTTAAATAAAATAAATATTGAAAATCCACATGATTGGTTTGCATTTCCAATACATGTAGGGAAAAAATATATTTTAGTTTATGTATACAAAGAATTTTTAGCTATGGCTGCAGGATTAACAAATTTATTTGAACTAGCAGGATTTGGTATTGTTCAAAGAAAAAAACCTGATGGTATTTATTTTTATGGTATGGAAGACAGCTATTTTGAAAAACCTGAATATAAAAATGGGGTTATATATAAAGAAGATGATGGAACATATGTTGGGCTTTTAGGAAGAGATGATTCTGTCGATTATTTTGGATATATGAAAAAAATGATTTTAACCATACATAATTTGAAAGTTATTGATGAAGGTAATCTGCCAATACATGGCGCTTTAGCTGAAATAGTATTAAAAAATGGTAAAAAAGCAAATATTATGTTAATGGGAGATAGTGGTGCAGGAAAATCTGAAACATTGGATGCGTTAAACAGATTATCAAAAGAAGTTTCAGAAGTTAATATTTTAATTGATGATATGGGATCTTTAGAAATCGATGCTAACGGAAATATAGTTGCTTTTGGAACAGAAACTGGTGCTTTTGTAAGACTGGATGATTTGCAACCCGGATACGCTTATTCAGCAATAGATAGAAGTATATTTATGAACCCTAATGAGACAAATGCAAGAGTTATTGTACCTTACTCAAATTATAAAGAAATTATAAAACCAACTAAAATTGACTATTTCTTTTATGCCAATAATTATTCTAAAGTTGAAAAAGATGACTATATTATTTTTTACGATGATTGGAAAAAAGCTTATGAAATTTTTTCAAAAGGCGCAAGAATGGCAAAGGGTACAACAGCAGAAGTAGGATTAACCTATAGTTATTTTGCAAATCCATTTGGAGCTATTCAAAGAAAGGAAAAACATGAAAAAATTGCTCAAAAATTTCTAGAACAAATGATTAAAACAGGCGTAAAAGTTGGAGAAGTAAAAACACAACTTGGAATTAATGGGTTTGAAGATTCCGGTCCAGGTTATGCTGCCAGAGCTTTATTATACTTAATTGATAATCAATAAAGGCAAGAATTAAATGCTCCTGCCCTTATTGATTACATACACATATAAAATTAAATTTTTTTATTATCAATAATAAACAAAAATCATTGATTAACCGGGGCCTTTTGGCCCCGTTAGTTAATTAATTATGGGGATTGTAAGATATTTAAAACAGATGCTGCATTTAACTGGCCAGTTTGACCTAATAACATAGATGTCATTTGTCGTAAATTCTGATTTCGCATGTATTCTGCCATTGTCCTTGCCATATCTGCTCCTGCTATTCTTTCTTCACCTGTTCCAGCATTTTCAGCTGTATTTAAAAGATTTTCTGCCGCTTTTCCCAATCTATTCACATATGAACCAATCTGAGTTCTTGTACCATTTACCTGGTCTAAAGCATTCTCCAATGTATTTAACGCATTTTCCGCTCCTTCTTGAGTAGTTAAATTTATATTTTCCAAATTAAGTGCATCTGGTCTCATGTCTTGAATTTCAACATTTAAATTGTTTTTCCCCGTTGTATCCAATGGAAGCTCTGCATTAAACTCCCCATTTAACAACTGCTGATTATTATATTGTGTTTCTCTTACAGTGTCAGTAATTCCCTGTTTTAATTGATTAAATTCTTCTTGAATTGCACTCCTTGCTTCTTCTGGCAAAGTATCATTTGCTGCTCTTGTAGCCAACTCTTTCATCCTGTTTAATGTATCTTGAATTGATGAAACACCTTGATCTGCTACATTCAATGCTCCAATTCCATCATAAATATCTCTTACAGCCTGATATGCCGATCTAAACTGTGTATTTAACCTTTGGGCTATAGTAAATCCCGCAGGATCCACTGCTGCATTAACCAATCTATTTCCACTTGCAAGCTGTTGAGATCTCTGTAGCAATAAATTTGATAAATTTGATAATCTGTTCGTTTGATTCAAATAATTATTACCAATTCTCATCAGGGCTCCCTCCCTTTATATAATATCCTCACTTGTTTTAGACTAAATCAATATAAAAAAGTTCAATTTTTACTTTTTATTAACGAACTTTCTATAATAAAAGCTGTCTAAATACTTATAAGGTTAATATTGTTTTAAAAATAAATTAATATAGGGGGTGAAAACATGGGAAAAAAGTTATTTATTTTGATTTTAATTCTAATTTCTTCATTTTTTCTATTTTCATGCGAAAGGCTACAACCTGTTAAGGAAGGAACCCTAAAATTTATAGTAAAAGATAAAATTTCAGAAGAACCTATTTCTGGAGCTCAAATCAAAATAACTCAAAATGGTGCTTTAAAAGTTTCAGCTTTTACAGATGAAAACGGAGAATATAATTTCACTTTAGCAGAAGGAGAATATAATTATGAAGTCACAAAATTAAATTATTTTCCCACAAACGGTAATGTCAAAGTATATCCTAATGAAAGTAGAACAGTAGAGGTGTTATTAGAACCAACCGAAAATAATCCTCCTACCTTTATAGGATATATATCACCTATTGATAATCAGATCGTTAAAACACAAAAAGTTGACTTCGAATGGAATGCAAATGATGTTGAAAATGATACTATCTATTATAATATTTATCTCAAGTATGTAGGTAACAGTTTTATTAAATTAAACGATGTTCCACTAACAGATAATACATATACATATGAACCTCCAATAAAAGGACAATATCAATGGAAAATCGAACTCTGGGATGAACCAAATATCGAACATAAAATAATGGTATTAGAAGCTCCAACATTTGATTATGAACCAACTTCAGATTCTACAATAAACCATAAGCCAACTATCGTACTAAAAGAACCTATTAATGGAGTAACTTTAGAAAACTCTGAAGTAATATTTACCTGGGAAGCATCTGATACCGATAAAGATCCCCTTACTTTTGATTTATTCCTTGGAAAGTCTCATAATAGTTTTACAAATATAGTATCTAATTATAATAAAAATACATATTCCTATTCACTTGAATCAACAGGCTTATATTACTGGCAAGTTCTAGTTTCAGATGGTAAAGAAACAACAGAATCTAATATTAGTTCATTTACATATAATCCGCCACCAAATTCTCCTCCAGTAATTTCATTAATTTCGCCTTTAGATAATGCAACTTTTGATACAAATGACATTGAATTTAGATGGATAGCAACAGATACCGATAATTCTACACTCAATTATAAATTATTAATTGGAAAAACTATAACAAATATGAGTGAAGTTTTATCTATGGATAATATGCAAAATAAAGAAATAAAATATTCTTATAAACTTTCAGAGTCAGGAGAATTTTACTGGCAAGTTCACGTTTCAGATAAAATAAATCCTCCAGTAAAAAGTGAGATTCGAAAATTCTCTATTTCTTCTCAAAACAAACCACCTGTCATAAGTGATTTTCATAAACCAGATATTCCTACTGTTGTTGGAACTACTGTATCTTTTGAATGGAACGCATATGATCCTGAAGGAACTCCTTTAAACTTCGATTTCTATATTTCAGATGTTAAATCAGATGTGGAGAATCTTATTAAAAATAAATATACCAAATATAATTTAAAGAACAAATATCTGGAAAACATTGAACTAGATTATTCATCCACATATTACTGGAGAATAGTTGCAAAAGATGATATGTATGTAATTCCAGGACCAGTATGGAGTTTTGAATTTGTAAAAAAAGAAGAAGGGGAATTACCAGACCTTTACTTTAACCCTATAGAAATACATACATCAATCAATACACAATCTTCTTTTACATTAAAAACATCATTTACTGACAATATTTATGGATTTGATATAAGATTCGGATATAATCCTGAATTTATAAATATAGACACACAAGATTGTGTAATAAATAATATTTTTAATGATAATAATAAATTCCTTCCTATTAAGAAGATAATTGAATATCCTGATCATAATGAGTTCATTTTCACTATAATTTCTTTAAATGGTAATTTCGAATTACCTGAAAATATTATTACAATCAACTTTACACCAATAAATAACGGAGAAACAATTATAAAATTTGAAAAATCAACATATATATACGGTCCTAATGAACCAGAAATAATATTCACAATCGGTGGCCCAATAACAGTCACCGTATCAGAGTAAGGGGGTGAGATTATGAAGAATAAAAAAATTTTTTTAATATTAATTATTATTGTATTAACTCTATCTTCATGTTTTAATTTCAAAAAAATAGATGCTATTGAAAATAATAGAGGCTCTATAACTATAGAAAAAATTAATGATGAATATATTATAAAATCAAATACAAAAGCAGATTCTTTTGAATTTACAATAAAAAATATTGATAAAGAAAATATATATATACCACCAGATTTTTTAAAAATAATAAAAAATAATGATGGATTGAAAATCGCCATTTCTTCTCCAAAATTGATAAACCCTGGCACTGTCTTAATGAAAATAAAGAGTAAAAAACCGGATATTAAACATGTTGAAATATATAACAGATATGTGGTTTCTAAAAACTTCGACGAAGACACGATGTATGATAAAGGCATTTCTTTTGGGTTGCTTGGTGATTTTAATTTCGATGGTAAAGTTAGTATTAGTGATTTTTCAAGTTTCACTACTTTTTACGGTCAGGAAAGAAAAGATTTTTATGGCAATATGAAAGACTTTGATTTAGCAGATATTGGTCCCGCAGAAAATTTTGCTCATAAAGGCATATGGAATAATGTATTTGATTTAGCAAAACCTGATGGGAGAATTAGCTTAGCTGATTTTTCTATTTTTGCAGCAAATTATGATATTGATATTTTCTCTCCACAATCAACTATTGTTGTAAACAGTAATACTGACCCATCAACTATAGCCGATGAAACGGAAATGAATGTTGTCACAGGACTTATAAAAATTTATAATATTTATTCGGAAATATTGAATTTTATTTCTCAGAATGGTGATTTAATAAATCTTTTAGCAACGGAAAATCCTTCACCAACATCATTATTGAAATATGTTGTCAATATTTCTGATGCCACAGAAACAGCAGTTTTAAACATTATAGAAGATATAAATGATTTTTCAAATCTTGTTGGTGTTGTAAAAGATGGATATTTATATGAAGATATTAAGTATGAAATTAATAATTTTGATTGGGATTTAGATGGTAACATTGAAAATACTTCTCCTTTAAAATTTAAAGTAATAACTCATGATGGTTCAGATATATCAATTCCTTTCTATGATATTTTTACTTTAGATGGTCCTCCTAAGTCAATTGAGATTGATCAAACTGGAGGTGATGCTATATTTGATTATGATATGTTCTTGGGGAATATTGATGAAAATTATATTCCTGAATTTAACGATAATGATTATCTATTAGTAGACGAAGGTACCGCCGCTGGAATGAGTGTTTTCAGTAAAATATTAGGAATTATTGGAAAAGCATTATTTATATATGATTTAAGTGATCCTTCAATTAATATAAAAAATGCTATTAATAACAATGAAGATTTAACACAATATATACCTGAACTTTTATTGACTTTATTGCAAAATCCACCACCTTCTGATTCTCAAAAAATATTAGGCAGCGAATTACAAGCATCAATCTTTGGAAATATGCTAAAATTTAAAGATTTTACAAAATCTATTGAGTTAATTAATCACATAAAAAATGATCTCTCCTCTTTTCATGATTTAATTAAAATGCTATTTGAAGATAAAGTTATGGATTACATCGTTCAACCACATGATCCTACCTCTGGAGAAAAACCTCCTATTCTCAAAAATGATTTTGAAATGTCCATGAATTTATTGCACGAAACAGAAAAAATGGCCAATTTAATAAATAATCCCGCTGAGGGAGTTGATATTCCACTTGGATATAATGAATACTTTACATTGCATCCAGGAGTATTTTTCAATAACCCTGAAGATTTTTCAGATCTAAATATTTTTCTCCCTGATATTTCTATTATTTCAACATTCGACTCTACCAATCTTTTGATAGAATTACCTGATCCAACATTTAAAGGTTTGATTGAAGGGTTACCTGCAACCCTTACTATAAATCTTGAAGAATTTGGGAAAAAAGAATATTTCATTCATCAAGAAGACATTACTGTTATAGGAACTTCAGTCACATTTAAATGGTATCCTTCACCAGATTTAAACGCAACTATAACCTATGAAATAATAGTTGACAGAAATGAAGATAATGTATGGAATTATATTGAAGGTAATATACCTTCTCAGGATTTGCTTATATTTGCTAAAACTTCCAACACTCAAATAACTCTACAATTGGATGAAGGCGATTACTTCTGGGCAGTTATAGGATATGCTGATTTTGGTAATGGAAAGATTGAAAAAATATATCCAGAAAATCCATACTGGTTCAGTGTATTTTTAAAGAATATATATTATTATATAGACCTTATAAATCCTTTAGATGAAACTGATTTCTCCGAAACACCTACAGACATCACATTTAGCTGGCAGGCATTTAATTCAGAAAATGGTGAAGATAATCCTATTGATGTTGATTATTATATATTCCACCTTGAAAAACTTGATGGAACAGGTATATATATTGAAAGTGAAGAAACTATTAATTCCACAACCATCGAAATAATCGAAGATGGAAAATATGGATGGTGGGTTGATGGTTATTATACAGATCCAGAAACATTCGAAACAATTGAAATACATAGTAATTATTATACTTTTAAAGCAGGAAATGTCGTTGAAAATGCATATTTTTATCCTATAGAGCCTTATGACTTTATTCCTGTTTCTCCTGGAACTACATCAATAGAAATCTATTTCGCATGGGGAACTAATAATCTTCAAACTGAAAGAATTTCTAATATTTTCGAATTATACTATAAGGATGAAGAATCAGATACATGGCAATCAACAACCAATACAAATATTTATTGGCATGATGATTACGGTAATTATGAAGCTGAAGCCTTTATTTCAGGATTTGTTCCTAATAAATCTTATGAATGGAAAATACGTGCATATATTAATGATTCAGACTATATTGAAAGTCCTATATGGTATTTTTCAATAGAAGAAGAAATATGGTTATTAAATCTACATTCCATTCATCCTATGGATGGTGAAGCTACTACAAATAATGTAAAATTCACATGGGGATATGATCCAGATTACACGGGTAATTTTGAATTACATGTACGACCTACTAATACCTGGGAAGAGACATATGATACATTAATTACTCCAACTGATTACTCTACAGATACAGACCCTATTACAGGAGAAATGACATTTAATTATACATTAACTTTGCCTGATGGTATTTATAAATGGTGGGTTGCCATTCCACAAGAAAATACCGATAATTATGAAGAAACAGAGCACAGATGGTTATTTGTGAATGAAACTCCATTTGATATATTATTAGATTATCCAGAACCTATGGCTGTATTTGATTATTATACAATTTCATTTGGCTGGCATAAAAATTGGTATTATTTAAATGACACAAATATTACAGATTTAACCTTTGAAGTTATAGATGATGAAAATAATATTGTATACACAGAAGATTATAAAAACAGTGATGACTGGACAACAGTTACATTTAACAATCCAGGAGTCTATTTCTGGAGAGTAAAAGATAACAGTGGAAATATTATAAGTGATACATTTAATTTTGAAATAAAAGATTGGTGGAATCCACCAGAAGAAAATGAAATAGGTTTATATACTCCTTTAAATGGTGAAATTATTTTGTCAAATGCTACTTATACAAATATTGATTTTTCATGGAGTAATGTTGAAAATATTGATGGTTATTCATTTAACTTTATTCCAGCAAATATGTTTTTAGATTCGGTACGAGGGCATATTGATGAAATAGATTATACTCCAAATAACTTTTATTCGCTTGAATTAAAAAACGGAATATATTTATGGAATATACGTACTTATGACTATTTAAATGATGTAGAATATCAATCCCCTATAAGAAGTTTTAACATATTAAACAATCAAAATATTGAGTTAGATGTTATAGGGCCAACAAATAAAGAAAGAGCTACTCCACTTGATACTATTTCTTTTGTTGCTACAAGTTTAAGCAATTCAGAAATAACATATTATATATTAATAATGAATTCATGGGGAGAAATATATGTGATTCCAAATTCATTTGAAAATGATCTAATTCATCCTTCAGGTTCTCCCGTAGAATTAGGAATGTGGGAGTTATTTAATAATAAACAGTTTGGTGATCTTTATTATTATGCAATAATTGCTAATGATGGTGAAAATATGATAATATCTCCTGTTCAATCATTCTATTATGATGACACATTATATGGAAATTTTGTTTCTTTTGACAAAGAACAAATCAATTTATCTCAAGATTCAACTTTTACTATACGAACTCAAGGTCCTGATATTAGTAATGTTAATGGTTTAGAAATACATTTAAGAATAGATCCTGAAATTATAAGCATTGATTCCAGTTCAATAATACTTAACTCTGAAAATAGTTTTATCAAATCTTTTATGAGACATGATGATTGGAATAATGAAGATTATTTAGAAGTAATTATCTCACTATATTCAAATAACAATTTAGATCTATCAAATACAGATATAGCCAAGTTCACAATAAGTTCTACATACACTAATATATTTACTAACATAAACATCATTGACGCTTATGTAACCTTCGAAGAGAATATTGCACCTGTAAAACTTGAGGTAGGAAATATTCTCAATGTAACTTCAGAGTGAGGGGGGTGAGGATATGAGAAAATATATAAAATTTATTTTAAGTATATTGATAATATCAATTATATTAGTTGGCTGTCTACAAACAAAAACACATAAAACGCAAGCAAACACAGAAATTAAAAATATTATTGATATAATTTATGAAAACAATAACTCTTTAATACTTTCTAAGGTTGAAGGTGATTCTTTTGAATTTCTTTTGAGTGGGGTTGACGCAGAAAACATTGAAATTCCAAATAAATTTATGAATATAACAAAAAACAAAGAAGGTAAACTATTAATAGCAATTTCTACTGCTGATAATGTAAAACCTGGTGAAGTTTTATTAAAAATCCACTCTAACTCTTTTAATGTAGAAAATATAGATTATTATTCACGAAATTCTGTCACAAAAGAATATTATGATATTGATCCATATAATTGGAAATGGGGAGGACTTTTAGGAGATTTTAATTTGGATGGAGAAGTTGGTCTAACGGATTTTGCTTCTTTTGTATATTATTACGGTATGGAACCGTGGAGAGATAATGTTCCTGAAGAGTTTTCAAGATTTGATATTGGCCCGGCATTAAATATTTCTCAAAAAGGAATATGGTCTGATATTTATGATTATAAATTAGAAGATTGGAATGTTAATATTATAGACTTCTCAATCTTTACAGCTAATTATGGTCAAAATATAAATTCCGAAACCCCTCTTGGAACTATAACTATAAATTCTTCTACTATACCAGATTCAATTTCTACACCAACATATAGTAATATAGCTTATTTCTTAACAGATATACCTAACTTTATACATAATTTATCAAATACTATCTCAACTCATGAAGATTATATTTCTTCTATTTTAGAGGCATTAAACAATGAAGATCCTAATGGATTATTATTAAATTTGATAAATATGCCTCCGGATTTTAAAAATGACATATTAACTCTTTTAGAAAAATTAGGTACTTATGCTGAAAAACTGCAACTGAACGATTATCTATATGAAGATATTAAATGGATGATAAACGATTTTGATTGGAATAATGATGGAGTAATAACAAATAATGCCGAACTGCATATAGAAGCCACTGTAACTTATATGGATAATACTGTACAAAAGGAAAGTTTAGGAATATACTCAGATTTGATATTAGGCGATATGTCTAACATAGAAAATATTGAATTCATCGGGATTGACTCTAATACCCCTGGTGATGCTATCCTCGATTGGGATTTAGTAGAACAATTAAGTAATAATGGTGCAGTAACGGCTGGATATACACCTGTATTTGACGAAAATGATTATTTATTAATTGATGAAGGGTTCGTTTCCATGATAGATTTCATTTTAAAGAATATATATGGATATGGAAATATACCTTTCTTATATAATCTCACACCTACAGCAACAGTTATAAATATACTTGAAAATCATTCTTTTGATGCCTCTATCACAGAATTATTATTAAATATGGCAAAAGATGACAATATCATCTCTCAACAGGAGTTAATTGATAATATTTTTGGAAATATGTTAACAGCCGAAAGTGATTTTGAAACACGTGTTTCTTCTATACAACATTCATTTATAACAAGAGATATTCCAATAAAATATGCTATAGATGACTCTATAACTGATTATTTATCTATCCCACACGATCCTACATCTGGTCCTAGGGATTTAATGGATTTATGGACATTATCGGATAGTAAAATTACAAAATTATTCATGACAGATATTAATGCACCTGTTAATATCGGAGGACCTATAATGTTATATCCTGCTGTATTTTTTGAAAATACTGAAGATTTTCATGATTTAGGAAGTTATTTGCCAGATATAACCCTGGAAGGGACTCTTAATAGCGAAATACCTAAAATCAGCAAAATAACAATTGATTTTCCAGATCCCCATTTTGGAGATTTAGTCAGCGGAATTCAGAACCCTATAATAATAGAGAATCCTAATATTTTTCAACCTCCTGAATTACCTTCTACAAACGTTCATATAATTGATTTCAAAATGGAGGGAATTACAAGAATACCCATACCAGATGAATATGGTTATGTATATCCAGAGATTGCTTTAAGATTTGATTCTCACATTTCAAGTCCTGAAAACGTTAGTTATGCAGAAATATATAAAGATAATGATTATATAACAGATTTATACTGGATTGATGAAGATTATTTCTATAATGAAGAATATTATGATATAACAGATACTTCTTATCTTGAAAATAGTGATTATACACTGGAAGTTTATGATTACTCTAATACACTTGTTGATTCTGCCACATTATATTTAGGAATATTGTATCCTGTTGACACTTTTGAAGTAACCAATCCTCTAAATAATGATACTTTTAATTTAGGAGATAACATTCAATTCACATGGAATATACCAAATAATACATTACCTTATTATGAGGGTGCAGAAATTAATGTATTTAAATATGATGATTTTACTGGAGATTTTGATTGGGAAAATAGAATAAGAGTAGCAGATGATTATGATAGCAGTACTCCTTATTTCAGCATGACAGATCTTAGTTATTCCATACCTTCTTATATTTTTGATACTTCTGGATTTTATATAATAGAGCTGGTTATTTATAATTGGTCTGACAACACATCATTTGAATATCATGTGGTAATAAATGTTCAATAAAATAGCCCCTTCGGGGGCTATTTTAAACTTTTCTTTTATATATAATAATTTGAATTCTATCAGAAACATCTTCTGATGTATCTGAGATATCGGCTATTCTATGAACCAATTTTTTTAATTGAATCTTTTCGGCTAAAGATATGTCTAATGAAAATATTTTCCTTATTGTACTTCTCTCAATAATATCTGTTTCATGTTCATAATTTTCTGTTTTTAATATCATTTCATTTGCTTTTTCAAAATCTTCAAACATTTCTTTAGCTGCTTCTTTAACAGCTTTATAAGTCACCTGTGACTTTAGAATTAACTCTTCTAAATCTTCTAATATTTCCTCAGGAACTTCCATAGATTGCAATTCTATTTCATCTGCAACTGTTTCTGCTTTATTTGCAATTCTATCCATAGCTTCTATAGTTCCAAGTAAATCTCCTCTAAAGTTTGGCAAAAATGCTCCTGAATACATTTCTGATTCCGCTTGTCTTCTTATATGATCTGCTTCTGTTTCAGCATTTCTAACTTGTTCAGCTAATTCTTTAACTTTTTGAAAATCTTTATCTAAATTTCTTATAAGTTCAACAAGCTCTTCAATTGTATTATCAACAGCGTCAAGATGTTTATTGAACAATTCTATTATATTTTTTTCTTTCTTACCAAAAAATAATCCCATAGGTTAAACACCTCCTACTAAATATTTATTTTAAAAACAACTTTAAATAGAAAATATATTAAAGACGTAATTAAACCTGCTGATACTGGAGTATTCACCCATGCAACTACTATCTTTAATAATACTTTTTTATTTGCCAATCTTGACCCTCTTGCATATCCTGCACCTATTACAGCTCCTACTATTGCCTGGGAAGTTGAAACTGGAATACCCAATAACGCATATATCCATACTGTTATTGACTCACCCAATACAGCAATAAGAGCAGAAAAATAATCAAGTTCTATTATTTGTTTTCCAACTGTCATCATAACTTTATAACTATAGGTTAAAACTCCAAAAGATATTGCTAAACCACCTATTAATGCAGCCATACTTACTCCTATACTACTCGCAAATACACCTGTAATATTCGCAACATTATTTGCCCCTAATGAATACGCTCCATATGCTCCAATAACTAAAGTAGCAATTTGAACTACTCTTTCTTTCACATAAATAGATTTTATCTTATTAAATGGAATAGACAAAATTATATATGAAAGATAACCAAAAATAGCTCCGCCTATCGGGGTTCCTACCCATGCTAATACAAGCTTAGTTATAATTCCCCAATTAACCCCACCTTCTATTAAACCAACAGCCATTATAGAACCAACTATTGCTTGGGATGAAGACACCGGAACACCAAAATAAGTCATTACCGTTACTGTAATTGCAGCGGATAATACAGATATAGAACCTGATAATAAACTTTGGGATGTTACATTACTAATTGTTTCTATACCTTTAGCTCCACCTAAAATCGCTCCAATTAAAATAAAAATTGCAGATATTATAGTAGCAATTCTATACTTTACTACTCTATTAGATACCGCTGTTCCAAATATATTAGCTGCATCATTAGCTCCCAAAGACCAGCCAAAAAATATCGCTGGTAATAAATAGAAAAACATCTTTTCACCTTCTTTGCATAATCTAAAGTGCATTACAAGAATATATTCTATAACAAAAGTATTATTCAACAAAATTCTATCACTATTTATAAAGAATGATTACAATAAGATAAATCTAAATATCTTCGTAATACTCCCTTTTTTTAAAAAAAAACGAGGAATAAAAATTCCTCATTTAAATCCTTTAATATCTGGTAGTTCTTCTTTTTTATTAAAAAAGTTTTTAAGATTTGTGAGCTCCGCATCTAATACATCTGGATTAACAATTATTTTAAAACTCAATCCAATCAAAAAAGTTTTTATTAATTCAGAATTATCTTCTATTCTGTCCAACCCAATTTCATGCATTTTCAAAAATTCTTTTATAGTATTAGTAAAATTCATATCTAAAAGCCTGGCTTTTCTGGAAACTTCCTTTTGCCTATAAGGGTATGTTAATATTTGAGAAAAAGCGATCATATATTTTGGAGGAGTATAAATTCTCCTTATTTTTTCTTCTGCAGTTAATGTTCGTTTTTTAAAAATTTCATTTATCCAATCTTCCAAAATACTTTCTCCTGTTGCTACAAGAGCCCCATCTTTTGAACCAAAATAATAATGTAACGATGCTATTGTTAAATTTGACATTTCTGAGATATGTCTTGTAGTTGCTTCTGCTATTGACTCTTCAGTTATAATTTTTATTATAGAATCCATTAAATTTTCTTTTCTTTTTGCTCTTAATGTTGGATTTGGCCTTCTTGCCATAAAAATTAACCTCCTTTTTATCATTTTATAAACAAATTATATCATCATTTTATATCATTGTCAAATCACCTGATATATTTAATAAGTTAATTTTTTGTAACAATATGACGATGCAAAAAAATAGGGCGCATTGCGCCCCAATTTATAGAAATTATTCAGCTAATTCCTCGTTTTCAACTAATAAATTCTTTATTTCTTCAATCATTCTGTTATATGCATCTTCAGCAGTAATTTTGTCATATAAGAAATCACTTGTAATTGTCCCCAAAGCGTTTCTAATATCATACCATGCTGCTGGTTTTGGATCTGGAACTGCTGTTTTTAATGAATTCAATGCTATTGTTGGTTTTTCATCATTTGCAATATATGATTTCCATTGTGAAGTTTCTACTACATCTTTTCTAACTGGAACATAGCCTGTATTTACTGCCCAATATGCTTGATTTACTTTATCTAATAAGAATTTCATGAACATCCATGCTGCTTGCTTTTGTGCTTTATCTGCCCATGCAAACATTATTAAATCTGTTCCGGCTATTGGAGAATGTGGTACTCCATCTACTGATGGTAATGGTGCCCATGTCCATTCATATTTACCTTTTATTGATTTTTCTACATATGGTTTTCCTGCAATTGTCCCCATATACATCGCAATTTGCCCATTACCAAATGGATCATTTAAGTATCCACCTTGAACAAAAGCTACTTCATCTGCTTTTAATTTATGCATAAAATTTAATGCTTTTATTGTAGTTTCTTTATTTAAAACTATTTTCCATTTTCCATTTCCTGCATAGTCTAATACTCTTCCATTCATTGCATATAAAAATGTCTGGAAATCATCAACTGTTGTTCTAAAACCTAAACCATACTGATCAATTTGCCCATCTCCATCAATATCTTCCGTCAATTGTTTTGCAACATCATATAATTCATCCAATGTCTTTGGAGGTTCCACACCATATAAATCAAATAAATCTACGTTATAATAATTGGTATATACACTTTTATTAAATGGAATGGAATAAATTGTATCTCCCCATGTACACATATCTTTAAATACTTTGTATATTTGATTTTCCCATACTTCTTTAAATTCAGAATCTCCATAAATAAATTTGTTTAATGGCTCTACTATACCTTCACTTTGAAGATATTTTGATGTCCAGTTTGAGTATGCTTGTGCTATAACTGGCAAATTATCTCTTGTACCTTCATTATATGCAACAACAGTACTCAATAATTTTCTTGACAATGCACCATAATTACCTACATAAACTGGAACAACTTCAACATAAGGATTTTCTCTATTGAATGCTGCCACTAACTCTTCCAATGCTTTTCCATGTCCCCCACCCATGGCATGCCAAAATTCTACTTTAATTTTTTCACCAAAAGAAAAAACCATAACAAACAACAATAATGTTACTAAAAGTAGTTTCTTCACAAATAACACCTCCTGAATAGATTTGTTTAACATAATATTATACTACATAAAATAATGTAAAATCAAATTAAATTTTTTTTAGTATTTTTAATAATTCTTTTTTAATTACATCTAATCCATTATTATTAACTATTTTAAAGTCATATTTATATTTTATATTTCTTTGAGAATCTATAATATTTTTTGCTTTTCTTACAGGTATTTTTCGTAATTCTACAAGACGCTTTAATCTTTTTTCTTCTGAAGATTCTATAAAAATAATATAATCACAGATTTCATCCAAACCTATCTTTTCAATTAAAGCTCCATCAATAAATATTATTTCTTCGTCACTTTTTTTTATTTTATTTTTCACTCTTTCCTTTATTATTGGATGTAATATTGAATTCAATAATTCTAATTTATTCTTATTTTCAAATACAATCTTCGCCAATTTATCTCTTCTAATTTCATTATTTTCAAATATTTTTTTACCAAAAAATTTTTCTAATTTCTTTTTAGTTTCGTCTTCTTTAAGAATTTCATGTCCTTCAACGTCTAAATCTATAACAACATAGCCAAGATTCCTAAGAATCCTGGCTATTGTGCTTTTTCCGCTACCAGCGTATCCTGTTATACCTATTATTTTCATAGTATGAACTTTTCCTTTTTCTCTACTTTTTGTTTCACTTCTTTAGAAAATTCTTCATATCCTTCTCTTCCCATAAGAGCATATGTAACTTTTTTACCTAATTCCACTCCTGGCTGATCATATGCATCTATCTCCAATAATTTCCCCATAATTGCTGTTTGAAATTCATATGCAAAGAAAAATTGTCCAACATTAAAAGCATTAATTTCTGGAAAAATTACTTTCATGTTCGGTTTTCCATGTTCTGTTAAAGCATATTCCGTTCCAAATAATTCTGTATTCAGCAACTCTGATAATGTCTTTCCACCAAGATAAGATAATGCAGAGTATTCTTCATGTATTTTCGGAATTTTTATATCCCTTTCGAATTTTTCTAATTTAATAAATGTAATAATTTTATCATCTGGTCCTTCATTATACAATTGAACTTGAGAATGTTGATCAGTTGCTCCTAATGCTTTTACCGGTGTTTGACCAACATTTACAACTTCACCATTTATATCATATTTCTTTCCTAAACTTTCTGCCCATAATTGTCTGTACCAATCAGCCAATAACAACAATTTGTTAGAATATGGCATCATTACTGATATATTATAACCTTTTTTATAATAGAGGAAATGAAGTAGCGCATTCAATGCAGCTGGATTTTCATAAATATTCTTATTTGAAACTTTTTCAAGCATGGTTTTCGCACCATTTAACAAATCGATTATATCTATACCGCCCGCCAATGCGGATAATAATCCTACTGGAGTTAAAACACTAAATCTTCCACCTACTTCAGGTGGAATTTCCAGAGTTTCAATTCCTTCTTCTTGAGCAATTTTTCTTAAAATGCCATTTTCAGGATCAGTTGTAAATACTATATGTTTTTTAGGATCTAATCCATAACTTTCTAGAATACCTCTTGCAATAAGATAGTTTGACATAGCTTCTGCTGTTGTCCCTGATTTTGAAATAACATTGAACAATGTAGTGTGTGGATCTATTTGATCTAAAACAGAAGCAACAAAATCAGGATCCACATTATCAACAATAAATATTTTTGGTGTTTTTCTATCATTTCTATAGTTATAATTTAAAGGATTTAGTGTTGTTTGCAACGCTATATTTCCTAATGCTGAACCTCCAATACCCAATACTACAAAACTTTCGAACGATTGAACCCATTCCTGAATATCCAATATTTTATCCAAATACTTTGTATTTTTAGGAAGTTTCAAAAAACCTGGTTCTTCTTCTAATATTTCAGAAACTATTTTTTCTATTTTATCTTTATATTCATTTATCTCTTCATATTTTATTCCTTTTTCAATATTGGGATAAAACATATTTGTGAAATCAAATTTTATACCTTTCATATTACCCCTCCCATTCACCATAATAAAGTGAAAATTAATATACCAATATACTTTCTACCTTAACCTCAGACAATTTTTCCCTTGGATTCAAAAAACTCAGTTCAATTAAACATAAAACACCTGAAACTTCTGCTTCTAACTTTTTTACTAAAGTTTCTATTGCTTTTATAGTGCCTCCTGTAGCTAATACATCATCCACAATTAAAACTTTTTCACTTTTTGATAAAGCATCTTTATGCATTTGTATCTTAGCTTCACCATATTCCAAAGAATAAGATACTTCTACAACATCGTAAGGAAGCTTACCAGGCTTTCTTACAGGAACTAATTTTTTCCCTAATTTATAAGCTAATGCTGAGCCAAATAAAAATCCTCTAGCTTCTGGAACTAATATCGTATCAAAATCTAAATCTTTTACCCTTTCAGCCATAGCATCTATTACTTCTCTAAAAGCCTCTGGTGTTGCCAATAAGGGTGTGATATCTTTAAATATAATACCTGGTTTCGGAAAATCAGGAATATCTCTAATATACTTTTCAAAGTTCATTTTTTTTCCTCCTTCGATTTTATTGACAGGATTATTTTACCATATTTTTTTTAAAAAACAATAACCTTTCTTAAATACCAAAAACACAATAAAATAAAAAAGATCCCAAGCAATATTTAATGGGATCTTTTTTTGTTAATATTATATGAATAGTTCAAAAACAATACTATTTTTCTTTCTAACTCTACCAATGTTACTTTATTTCCCTCTTTTAACGTTTCAAATGCAGCTTTTAATACAAGAACTCTCGGATATTTGTTTAATGTTATTTTAATTGGATCTGTATTATTAAAATTTTCTTTACTTTTAACATCTAATGTTTTCATTTTTTTATCACTCCCTTCAAAAAAACACTTGACAAAAATAAAATTAGATGTTATAATCTAATCGCTTAAGTTATTTGGGCTCGTAGCTCAGTTGGTGAGAGCTTCCGGCTCATAACCGGGAGGTCGGTGGTTCGAATCCACCCGAGCCCACCAATACGGGGTTTATTGCCCCGTTTTTTTTATTCTCTCTTAATATTTTAATATATTTTATTTTTTTTGTCAAGTTTTTTTATTTTTATTGTTAAATTTTTAACTCTTCAATCCCACTACTACCTTCACTTATACCTATTAATAATAATGTAATTGAATTTTAAACTAAAATTTACCTTATCTTTTATTTTTTTATTCATTTCATATATAAAATCTTCAATTCTATGCTCCACTTTTACATATTATCATGATATAATATTAATTAATCAGGTGATATATTAATAAAAGGAGGAACGATATGAAAAAAATATTAATATTTATTTTAATTTTAGTGAACATAACGATTTTGTTTGGAATAAAAATCGTTTCTTTTTCAGGTGAAATTTTAAATGGAGAATTTCTTTCAATGACTAATACACAACTTTTTTTTAAAGTTAACGGAAAAGTTTCAAAATTACCCATACAAGAAATAAAAAATGTTGAATTTAGTCCAGAAGAAAAGTCAAATATGTTTTTTTCACTAGTAAATAATTATACCTTTAAAGGCATATTGAAAAAAATAGAAAATGATTACTTTGTTTTTAAAAATTCAGAAAAAACATATAGAATTTCAAAAAAAGATTTAAAAATCATAATATCAAAAAAAAGAGTAGAATCAAAAATTTTAGCTACCAATTTTGGGAGATTTCACTTCTCACCACTTGAAATTATTTCTGATAAATTCTGGAAAGTAAATACCGATTATGGTATTTTAATCTTACCTTCAGAGTCTATACAATCATCTTTTAGACCAAATATTTCAAGTGAAAATAAAAATATTCTGTATTTAACTAATGGCGATTATTTCTTTTATGATTCTATATCTATAAAAAATTCATTATTTAATTTCTATATATATAATTTTTCTATTCAAATCCAAAAAAGTAATATTTTATTTTTAAAAGACCATTCTTTTTCGCCTTTAAAAATCAAATCTAAAAAATTATTTAGGCTTAATGTTAATGATAAAAATTATTTCTTAGATAATTATGAAATCAAAGATAACAAAATTATTTTAGAAAATGAAATTATTAAAAATCCAAATATTAAATTCATTTCAAATTCTATAATAAATTTATTTATTTTACCTGATGTTTTTTACAGTGGAATTTCTACATACAACGAAAAATTATATGTATCTGGTTATTCTAAAAATTTATATGAACTATCATATTCTGGAAAAATTTTAAATAAATACAACATTAGCTCATATTCGTTTGATTTTCCTGTAATCTATAATGATAATATTTATATTTCAAATTTTCGAAAAAATTTAACTATAGTAGATTTAAAATCGAAAAAAATTAAAGAAGTCGATATTTCAGATCCTTATTCTGGCGTTACTATTTTAAACGAAAATAGATATTTAATTCATTTATGGAGTAAATACCTTTATCTTATAGAAAAAGAAAATATCATTTCATCAATTAATACAACGACTTCTAAAAGAAGTCCTCTAATAGATTATGAAGGAAACATTATAGATCTAGATATTAATGGTAATCTAAAAAAAATAGATAAAAATTTTAATATAATATTTGAATTATCTTTAAATGGTAAAACTGACTTCTATAATATAGATATTGATAATAATATATATATTAACGGTCCTGATAAAACTTTTACAGTACTCGATAAAAATGGAAAGATGTTATTTTCTTATAAAATGGAAAATATTCCATATTCATTTCCTTTAATTGATAATAAAACGCATACTATTTATGTTACTTCAAAAGATTTATATCTTTATGCTTTAAAAGATGGAAAAATACTCTGGAAATCTAAAGTTGGATATTTTTCTGGCACTGGGGTTTTGACCGATAAATATGTTATTATTAATAATTTAACTCATGAAATTTTATTTATTAATAGAAATAATGGAAAAATAGAAAAGATTTTTAATCTTGGATATTCACATAATTTATCTATGGATAAAAATGGATTTTTATATTGTGCATCTTCAAATGGTGTAATAGCGATTATCGATGTCAATGATAATCCAATTAATCAATATAAATTTAATATACAACATACCGGAAATCCTAATATTAAATAAAGAAGCTCGCAAAAATGCGAGCTTTTTAAAATATCAATCCACTATTACCTTTATTATTTGTTTTTTTCATCTGATCTAATTGATTCAATAAATCAGGCGGAGCAACGCTAATATCTGGTGCTTCTGCTTGCTGCATCAATTGCTTTAATTGTTCTTCATACTCTTTCATTTTTTTCTTCATTTCTTCTAAATCAATTTTAATCCAATTTAAAATATCTTTAGACATTTCTTTTGCTTTTTCATCAGGTAATTCAATAGCCTTTCCTTCTAATTCGGTATTTGCTTTAAATTCATCTTTTATAGCCTCTACTAAATTATCTTCTGTCAATAATTCATTTTTGTATAAAACCCTTAAAGCTATATTAGTTCTGAATTTTAAATCTTCGAGAGACATTTCTAAACCTTCTAATTTTGCCATTATAACATTTATCAATTGATCTAAAGATACTTGCATTAAAAAAACCTCCTTTATATTTTCTCTAAGAATTATATATATAAATTTTTAACTCAGTATTTCTATAATATAATTTTTTTATTTATGATATAATATTTATGATGATTTTATTAAAATGCGGGGGAATAATATGGGAAAATTTCTGGTTATTGATGACTCAAATACTTCAAGAGAATATATAAAATATTGTTTTTATGAATTTTCTGAATATATAGAAATATTATTTGCTGAGAACACATTAAAAGCTAATGTAATATTAGAAAAAGAAGATATTTCTTTAATATTTTTAGATTGGAATTTACCTGGAGAAAGCGGTATTGAATTTTTAGATGTATTAAAACATAATGAAAAAACAAAAAATATACCAATTATTATGATTACCGGAGAAAAATACAAAAAGGAGAGTGTGTTATTAGCAGTAAAAAAGGGAATAAATGATTTTATAGTTAAGCCATTTTCAAAAAACAATATATTATCCAGATTATTACCTTATATACTCAAAAGCATAGATGTTAAATTAAATATCTTTAGCCAAGATAAAGAATTAATTAATGTGCTTGATAAAATTTCAAAAAAGATTAATTATCCAATTACAATATTAAACGATATTAAAAATATTAAAGGGAAAAATATTATTTTTACAGACATTGATATTTATTTAGAAAATATAGAATTATTAAAAAATCTTCCTTCATTGATTTATATAAAGGATAAAAATACAAATATTGAAAAACTAATAGGAAATATCAGAATCATATATGATTTATCAGAAAAAGTATTATTAAATATTTTAGTTAATCTACTACTAAAAACTATTTTTAAAAAAGAAATTTTAGTAATTAGTGAATCCACTACAATTAGAAAAATAATTAAAGCTGTAGGAGAAAAATTAAATTATAATGTTATTGAAGCAAAAGATTTTTTGGAAGGATATAGATATTTATTTAATAATTGTAAAAATGTATATAGTATTTTCGTTGATTATAATGACTTTGATGATTTAACAAATTTTTTGTACAAATTAGAAAATAACATCTTTTTTAAAGACATGAAAATAAATATTTTAGGTTCTGATAAATCACCTGAAACTTTAAGAAAACTATCAAAGTATAATATAGATAATTATATTTTAAAACCATTTACTTTAGATATATTAATTAAAAAAATTTTAGATTAAAATGGGGTGAATTATGGATTTTTTGAATAGTTTTATAAATAGTAACTACGGAGAGAAAATACTATATTCATTTATAGTAATATTTATTATATATTTATTGAAAAAAATAAATGAAAAACTCATTATAGAAAAAATAAAAGAACCAAAATATAAATATTATTGGAATAAGACAACTAATTATTTATTAGTTATTATAGTTTTTTTAGCAGTTGGTAGAATATGGTTTGTGGGATTTCAATCTTTATCAACATTTTTAGGGTTATTTTCTGCTGGTTTAGCTATAGCTTTGAAAGAGCTTATTACAAATTTTGCTGGATGGATTTATATAATTTCAAAAAAACCGTTTGAAATCGGCGATAGAATAGAAATTGGGAATTTTTCAGGTGATGTTATAGATATAAGTATATTAAATTTTACTATTCTTGAAATAGGGAATTGGGTTAATGCAGATCAAAGTACAGGGAGAATCGTTCATATTCCTAATGGAATAATCTTCAATCAAAATCTGGCAAATTATACAAAAGATTTTAGATATATATGGAATGAAATTCCTGTTCTTGTTACATTTAATAGCAATTGGAAAAAAGCAAAAGAAATATTATTAAACATAGCAACTGAACATTCCGAACATTTAAGTAAAGAAGCTGAAGAAAAATTAAAAAAAGCTGCTGCAAAATATATGATATATTATAAAAAACTAACACCGATAGTTTATACAAGCGTTGAGGACAGCGGTATTTTATTAACAATCAGATATTTATGTCATCCGCGTAAAAGAAGAGGAACTGCCCATGAAATATGGGAAAACATTTTAGATGAATTTTCCAAACACAATGATATAGATTTTGCTTTTCCAAGTCAAACTATATATTTAGATACGCCTAAAGATTCACTTTAGGCGATATCCTAATCCTGCAGATCTATTTGAATTTATTTTATTCATTATCTCTTTAAAATCAAAATTCCTCTTTTTTGATAAATCTTTTACTGTCTTTTCTATGTCGAAATTATTTTCTTTTAAGCTCTCTGATACTTCATTATATCCAAATATTTCTATTAATGGGGTTACCAAAGTAAATGATTTAACTAAGTTTTCATGGCATTTTTCTTCGTTTGGTTGAATTAATTCTATATAATTTTTTAGGGAATATGTTGCTTTTTTTAGAAAATCTATTGATTTTAACGTATAATGAATAATCATAGGTGTTAAATGATTCAACTCTAAATTTCCCATACTTGACGCATATGTAATTAAATTATCAAAAGATATCACACTAGTTGATAATTGTATAACATATTCTGGTATAACTGGATTTACTTTACCAGGCATTATAGAACTCCCTGCTTGTATTTTTGGTAATTTAATTTCATTTACTGCATTTGAACCTAAAACCCTTATATCATTAGATATTTTTACTAAATTTACTGCTAAAGATTTTAATAATCCGCTAACTTCAGAAAATACATCTAAATTTTGTGTTGCATCTATTAAATTTTCTGCTTTTGCTATGCCAATTTTTGTTATTTCTCTAACCTTATTTACTATTTTCAAAATATATTCTTTTGGTGCAGCTATTCCTGTTCCTATTGCTGTACCTCCAATATTTACACTTCTTATTCTCTCTTCAACTTTATATAATCTCCATCTATCCCGGCTTAGAGTGTCTGCCCAAGCACCAAATTCTTGACCTAATAAAATAGGAACAGCATCCATTAATTGTGTTCTTCCTATTTTTCTTATTTTAATATATTCTTTTTCTTTAACTTGTATTGAATCCTGTAATTTTATCACATTTTCTACTAACTCTCTTAACTCTTTTATAATTGCTACTTTTCCAGCTGTAGGAAAAACATCATTAGTTGATTGATGCATATTTACTTGATCTAAGGGATCAATGATATATTCAGATTTCTTTCCTCCAAGTATTTCCGTAGCTCTATTAGCTATTACTTCGTTTATATTCATATTTATCGATGTACCAGCTCCACCACTCAATGGATCAACTACTATATGATTTTTTAAAGACTCCCATTCATCACATGCTTGAACAATAGCATTTTTTTCGTTTTCATTCAAATATCCTAATTCAAAATTTAAAATAGCAGCTGCTTTTTTTATCATAAAAAACGCCCAAATAAAGCTATTATTTAATTTCTCACCTGTATTCGGGAAATTATTTAAAGCTCTATAGGTATGGATTCCATAATAAACATCATCTGGAATTTCAACTTCACCTATAAAATCTTTTTCGACTCTCATTTTTACACCCTCTTTAATTCTGGAAATACCTCTAATGCTCTATCTAAGACACCATGTAAATAAGATATTATAACTCCATAATTAACAATTGGTATATTATACATATTAGCAATATTTATTCTTCTTATCATACTCTTTCTAGTTAAAGTACATCCACCACAATGAATAATCAATTTTGCATCTTTTACTATATCATAATCAGGAAATTCCGTTCCAGCAAAAAACTCTATATTTAAATTAATTCCTAAATGATTTGTAAGCCATCTTGGTATTTTTACTCGACCTATATCTTCAGTCAACGGTCTATGAGAACAACCTTCCATTATTATTACTTTATCATTTTCATTTAAATTTTCTATCGCTTTTATTCCTTCAGATAATATTTTCAAATCTCCTTTATGTCGTGCTTCTAATATAGAAAATGTAGTAAGTGGTATATCAAAATCAATATCAGAAACAACTTTCATTACACTTTGAGAATCTGTAATTACCAAATCCGGCTTTTGATTTAATTTTTCTAATGTATGCCTTAGCTCTCTTTCCTTTGTAACTACTGCGATCGCTTCTCTATCTAATATTTCTCTAATTGCAGTAACTTGTGGCATTATTAACCTTCCTTTTGGTGCTCCAAGATCTATTGGAACAACTAATATAATCAGCTGTCCCGGTTCTACTAAATCCGCTATTAAAGGTACTTCTTCTTCATTTGGCAATAATTTTGCAATTTCTTCTTTTAATTTTTCAATATTCTTTTTTTCTTTTGCTGAAATCTCTATTATCTTACTTGTATATTCTAGATATGTTTTCTTTATTTTCTCTATATTTTCTATTTCATCTATTTTATTTATTATTATTAAAAATGGAATATTTAATTTTTTAAAATTATCAATTAATTCTTTCTCATAATTAGATATTACATCTGTTACAACTAATAATGCTATATCAGCCTTATATAATGCTTTTGTAGCCTTTTTTATTCTTTTTTCTCCAACTAACCCTTCATCATCTATTCCAGGTGTATCCACAATGGTTACAGGCCCTAAAGGAACTAATTCCATTGTTCTATATACAGGATCTGTTGTAGTTCCAGGAAAATCACTGACAATAGCAATATCCTGATTCAAAATAGCATTTATTAAAGTCGATTTCCCAACATTTCTTTTTCCTGTTATTGCTATGTATTTTCTATAACCTTTCATTGGAGAAGCCATACTGTGCCTCCTTAATAAATAAATTTCTCAATGTATATGGCGGAATTTTTAATCCCATATCCAATATTCTTTGAGCTGTTCCCAATAAATCAACTTTTATTTTTTCATCATATATATTATAATTTTCTCGATATTCGTCAGGAGTTAAATTAACCATAATTACATTACATCCACAGTTTAAAGCCTTAAATTGATAATTCCTGTCTATAGTACCCAGCGCTGTTGTAGCTGGCATTTGAGCAAATGGTATTGTTAATCTTGTTGCTGCATATGCATTTAATGTTAACTCTGCTGAACCATTTTCCAAATTTTCCAATGGTGTATTATGTGTAGAAATAAACGGCCCCATTCCTATCATTTTAATATTATGTTCTTTCATAAAGATTATATCTTTCGCTATATCTTCTAATGTTTGACCTGGTAATCCTATAATATTACCTGAACCTGTTATATACCCCAATTCTACTAAATAATCAAGCAATTCTATTCTCAAATCATAATCCTTATCAGGATGCACATCTTCAAATATCTTTCTATTAATCGCCTCGTGTTTCAACAACACCTTTGAAGCACCAGCATTTCTAAACCTTTTATAAGCTTCTTTACTCCTCTCACCAATAGAAATAGATACCGCTGTTTTAAGTTCATGATGAATTCTAAATATTAATTTTTCCAGATCATCATCACTATAAAAATCATCTTCTCCTGATTGCAATATTATGGTTGTTAACCCACTCTCTACACCATTTTTAGCTATTTCAAAAATTTCATCTATAGGTATTCTATACCTTTTTATTATATCATTCTGAACTCTTATACCACAATAATAGCAACTCTTCTTACAATAATTGCTAAATTCAATTACACCTTTTAAGGTTACAATATCAGTATTTAGCGTTTTATTTACTATATCTGCTACTTTATATATTTTCTCTTTTAAATTTTCTTCATTTAAAGAAAGTATCCATAACACTTTTTCATAATTTAAAGTCATATGTTTTAAAAAATAGTCAATTACTTCATTTATCTCCAACGGCATTTCTTTTTTCAATTCTATTAATTTTATTTTCAATCTCTCTAATCTCTTTGAAATATTCATCACCGCCTAAAAATAAAGATCTCTCTCTCCTTCTTTTACTTTTTTGATTTTTTCAAGTAATTGTTCCTTTAAAGGATTATTATTCATATTTTTTAATTCTTCTTCTATTCTTTTTATACCAATTATTTTTGTTTTCTCAGGGGCATAATCTTCAATATATTCTAAAAATGTTAATATAGCATTAGGAGTACAAAATCTTTTAACAAAACCAGGAATTGCAAATTCCATGAAATGTTCTCCTGTCCTTCCTAATCTATAACATCCTGTACAAAATGATGGCAAATATCCTTCCTCAGCTAATTCTTCTATTATCTGATCTAATGTTCTATTATCTCCCAATAAAAACTGACTTCTTTTTAATTTTTCTTCATCTGTTTCATGATAACTTCCAACACCAATTGAAGAACCACCATCTATCTGCGAAACACCAAACTTCATTACTTCATTCCTTATTTCTACTGGTTCTCTTGCAGTTAATATTAATCCAGTATATGGAACAGCAAGTCTTAAAATTGCTACTAATTTTTTAAAATCGTTATCAGAAACTGCATAAGGAGGCCTCTCTGCAAGTGGAGTATCTAATGCAGGTTCCATCCTTGGGAACGATATTGTATGGGGCCCTACATTAAATCTTTCTTCAAAATGTATTGTGTGGTATAATAATCCCATTGCTTCAAATTTCCAATCATACAATCCAAACAATGCTCCTATTCCAACATCATCTAATCCTGCTTTGAATGCTCTATCTAATCCATATAACCTCCAATAATAATTGGATTTCGGACCACTTAAATGATATTTTTTATACGTTTCATAATGATAAGTTTCTTGGAAAATTTGAAATGTTCCTATTCCTACTTCTTTAAACAGCTTATAATCTTCTACAGTTTGAGGCGCAGCATTAACATTAACTCTTCTTATTTCACCCTTACCAAACTTTGTATTATATATAGTCTTAATTGTCTCTGTCATAAATTTTGCATCATATTTTGGATGTTCTCCAAAAACTACTATCAATCTTTTATGACCTTTATTTTCTAAAGCTTTTACTTCTTCAACAACTTCATCTAACGATAAACTTCTTCTTTCAATTGTTTTATTTGTAATTCTAAAACCACAATATTGACAATTATTAATACATTCATTACCAATATACAACGGTGCAAACAATACAATTCTATTACCATATATTCTTCTTTTTAACTCTCTTGCTCCCTCAAATACTTCTTCAAGTAACTCTTCATCTTCTACATTTAATAATGTAGCCATTTCTTCAGGATCCAATCTATTTTTATCGAGTGATTTTTGAATAATCTCTCTAACCTTAGCACGATCAGGATTCTTTGTTTTTTCTAATAAATCTAAAATAGTCTGTTGTGGAATAAAAGATTTTAAATTCTCATTATCTTTAATAAAATACATCATAATCTCACCTCATATTCTTAAAGTATTTGTCTTCACTTTGACAGATTCAACCTGACCTAATTTGCCTGATAAAGCTCCTAATTCATCAGTCGTCATTTCAACAATTAAAAATATTATAGCTATGTCTTTCTCTTTCATCGGATATCCTACTCTTAAAAGAACCTTTTCACCGTAATTGTGTAAAATATCGCTTACTTTTTGATAGGCTAATTCTCTGTTATATACAATTATAGAAATGGTACTAATCTTTTTCTCCAAAATAAAAACCCCCTTCCTTTTTTATACATCAAGGAAGGGGAATATTATATTCCTTTTCTTTCCCCTCCCTTGATGTTAGGTTTTCACCCTTCATCTCAGGAGAAATTATTCACATTTATTTGTGATTATTATAACATTCACATTTTACAAAAATGTTAAGAAATAATAAAATAATAAATCTAATAAAATAAGCGAGCCAAAAGCTCGCTTATTTTATTCAACATCTATTTCTTTTTCTGATTCCCATAAACCGTGTAAATTACAATAAGAGTGTGCTATTAAAGTACCTTTTTTATCAAGTTTTATATGTGTAATTACATGCGGCTCTGTTACAGAAGGGCCAAATTCAAATCTTCCTAAATGAACTGTATTTGGATTACCTTCATAATGAATATATAAATCAATCCATGAAATATGGTGTTCTACAGTATTTGGATGTGGAATATCCTTTCCAACTTGTACTTCTACTTTAAATAATTCACCAGCTTTTACTTTTTCTGGTGCGTCTATTACTGGAACGTGCTTTTCATTTTTAAAATCGGCACTTTTAATTACATCTCCTAATTTCATATTATCCCTCCTCAAAATTCTTTGAATTTTTCTTTAGGTGCTCCACAAACTGGACATTTTTCTGGAGCAGCATCGAATGTTGTATAACCACATACTTCACAGATAAATATTTTTTTATCTTCTAAATCTTCATTTGATTTTAAATATTCTCTGGCATCATTATACATTTTTTCATGAATTTTTTCTGCTTCTAATGCAAAATGAGCGCTTCTAACGGCTTCTTTTTCTTCTTGAAATTCTGAAGCATTCTTATAAACAGGATACATCTCTTCAATTTCAAAGTGTTCTCCTGCAGCTGAATCTTCTAAATTAGTATCCACAGCACCTAAATATCCCAATGCCTTAAAATGATTTCTTGCATGGACAAACTCGGCATAAGCTATTGCTCTCCATAATTTTGCTAAATTCTTTTTCCCCTGTGCTTCTGCATCCTCTGCATAAATAGAGTATTTCATATGAGCCTTAGATTCTCCACAAAATGCATCTTCTAAAAATTTTCTTGTCATTTCTTTTTTAACCATAATATATCCCCCTTTCTTAATTTAATAGATACAAAATTAAAATTATTTCAATAATATTCTATACAAGATAAGTTAAATTTTCATTGCTTTATTATTACAAAATAAATCCAAGGATATATGAAATATAAAAATATAACTTCAAAATAATTTTAACATTTAATTCTAATACTTTAAGAGAATATTTTATGATATAATAATTTGTATGACAAATTAAATATGCGGAGGGTAAAAATGGACAGAAAATACAAAGATATTCAATTTTATAAATTTTGTGCATATGGATTTTTAAAAAATTTAAGATTTTTTGAACCATTTTTAATTTTGTTTTTTCTTGAAAAAGGATTGTCTTACTTTCAAATAGGTATCCTATATTCAATAATGAAAATTTCAACTAATATTTTAGAAATACCTACTGGTATTATTGCAGATTCTATAGGGCGAAGAAGGGCTATGGTTTTTTCTTTCTCGAGTTACATTATTTCCTTTTCTATCTTTTATATTTCAAAAAATTTTTTGATTTTTTCTCTTTCAATGATTATTTATGCTTTTGGTGAAGCTTTTAGAAGTGGTACACATAAAGCTATGATCCTTGAATATTTAAAAATCAAAGGTTGGAAAGATATGAAAGTTTATTATTATGGAAATACCAGATCATGTTCTCAATTAGGCTCGGCAATATCTTCTTTGATAGCTGCAAGCATTGTATTCTATTCAGGAAGTTATCAATCTATATTTCTGGCATCTATTATTCCATACGTTCTTGATCTTATTTTAATGCTAACCTATCCAAAAGAATTAGATGGGGAAATAAAAGAATTTAATATAGAAAATTTAAAAAAATCTTTTTCTAATGTTTTAAGAGAATTTGCAATTTCATTTAAAAAAATCAACCTTTTAAAAAGCATATTTTTAACCGCAACATATAGTGGTTATTATTCTGCAATAAAAGATTTTTTACAACCGGTTTTGAAAAATTTTGCATTAGCTCTTCCTATTTTTATTTATTTAGATAATACAAAAAGATCCTCTATTGTTATTGGGATAACATATTTTCTAATATATTTAGCAACTTCATTTTTTTCAAGAAAATCTGGTTATTTTTCAGAACGATTCAATAATCTATTTTCACCTTTAATAATAACTATGAATTTAGGATTTATATTTGGAATTCTCAGTGGAATATTATATGAATATAATTTATATTTATTTTCAATAATATTATACATTGGTATTTATTTAATAGAAAATCTCAGACGACCTATTGGTGTTGCTTATATTTCTGATAATATAAACAGCAATATATTAGCTTCTGTATTATCTGTTGAATCACAATTAAAAACTATTTTAGGTGCAATATTAGTTCCTTTAATGGGTTTAATGGCTGATAAATTCGATATAGGAATTTCTTTAATTATTATTTCTTCATTACTCATGCTAATTAATTTTGTTATAATTAAAAAATAATTTGATAATTTATTAAAATTATGATATAATTATAATGATTTTAAAATTATAAGAGGTGGTATTATGTTAAAAACGGGAGATAAAAGTATAAATTTCGAACTCGTAAATACAAAACTTGAAAAAGTAAAACTAGAGGATTTTTTGGGGAAAAAAGTAGTTTTAGTTTTTTATCCGGGAGCATTTACAAGTGTTTGTCAAAAAGAATTATGCACATTTAGAGATATGATTACTAAATTTAATAATTTAAATGTTAAAGTATTAGGCATTAGTGTAGATACTCCATTTTCTAATAAAGAATTTTCAGAAAAGAATAGACTAAAATTTGATCTTTTATCTGATTTTTGTGGTGAAGTATCAAAAAATTATGGAGGAGTTCATAAAAATTTTGTAGGTATAGAAAATTACACTGTTTCAAAAAGATCTGTATATATAATTGACGAAAAAGGTACCGTTATATATACCTGGATTTCAGAAGATCCTGGAAAAGAACCACCATATGAAGAAATAGAAAAATTGATATAATAATGAGCGGATATTAATCCGCCCATTTTAATTTTGTATTCCTAATTTTAAGTTCAAATTATTTTGTTTAGGTAAAACTTCTACAACTGATGGTTTGTATTTCTTTTTAAATACTGTCCTATCTAAATAAGCTATGACTCCATAGGAAATCCCTAATCCAAGAAGTCCATATAAAAATGAAATCATGTCTTTGCCTGTAATGGAATATGCAATTAATAAGGTAATTAAAAAGGATAATAGAGGAAACCCATAAATTATAAAAGAAATTTTAGACACAGAAAAATCTGGAATTTCAACTATTACATAATCTCCAATCTCGGGAATTTTTTTAAATTGCTCTTTCTCTATTCCCATTATTCTCTCACTATTACTTCCGGTTAGATTACATGCACCACTTAAAGCGCAACTTTCACAACTTGAACTTCTCGTACTTATTAAATTAACCCTTTTCTCATCTATAGTATTAACTACAAAAACTTCTCTCATGCTATTCCTCCATATCTATATCAATAATGATTTTCGAAATTATTGTCTTTTTACACTTATTAATAATAGCATAACTTTCTTGAGAAAGAAAATATGCTTTTATATATGTTTTATATTTTTCAACTTCTTCTTCTAATGATTTATCTATCTGTTCCATATACTCGCCATCTAAAACTTTATTTAATAAATCATATTTTTTTTCATCAATCATGCGAGGTTCTCCTCCTTTAATAACTTTTGGAACTTTTTTCTTGCATAATGCAAACGACTTTTTACACTTCCTAATGGCTTATTCAATTTTTCTGCAATTTCATCATAACTTAAGCCATCTATATCCCTTAATTTTATTAAAATTCTATCTTCTTCAGATAGCTTTTCCATAATTTTGGTTATTTTATCCATTTCCATTTCATCTAATACCTCATTTGAAACATTAACATCTGCTTCAGGTTGTATTCCTATCCCTTCTGTATAATTTTCTGTTAGATCTATATTTTCAACAACATTTTTCTTTTTTTTACGAATATAATCTTTCCCAACATTAATAGTAATTTGATATATCCATGTAGATAATTTTGAATCACCTCTAAATGTATGTATACCTTTAAAAATCTTAAAAAAAACCTCTTGCAACGCATCTTCTATTTCACTCAAATCAACATATTTTTTCAATGTTACATATATTTTAGGTGCATATTGATTGTATAATTCCTCAAATGCCTCTTTGTCCTTCCTTTTTAATTTTTCAACTAATCTTTTTTCATTCAAGAAAAATCACCTCTTTGTGGTTTTTTTTTATTATACCACAAAAGAGGCTGCTACATTACTTTAGACTATAATTATTATATTTTGTTCAATTTTATTTAACCTCTAAAATTATGTTTTGTAAATATAAATTTTTTAAATTAGATAATAATACAGGATTTTGTGGATCTGAAATATCGTATATAAGAAGTCCATTTTCTCCATCTGCAACATATAAATAATTATCTCTAATATATCCACCATAGCAAAAACCTTTTGTATCAACAGTTGATAACAATATAGGATTTGATTTGTCAGATACATCAATTAAAGAAAATCCATTTTCTCCTTTTGAATAAAAAACTATATTATTATCCAAATAAACTCTTCCCCACTTAGAATTTATGTTCAATTTAGAAATTAATTTAGGATGTTTTTTATCTTTTACATTTACTACTTTCAATCCTTTTCCACCATCTGCAATATAAGCTATATCATCTTTTACAAATACATTATATGCAAATCCTTCTGCATCATAATAACTTAACAATTTTGGTATTTTAGGATCCGAAACATCAACTATTACAAAACCATCATATCCCATTGGCACATATGCATAATTATCTTCAACAAATATTCTCCCAGATGAACCCTTTAACTCAAGGTAACTCATAGTATTTAACGAATAATCTTTGCCAATTTTTACAACTTCCATACCCGAATTTCCTTCAAGAATATAGGCTATATCATTTTTTACGAAAATAGAATATACTTTACCAAATGTCTTAAGTTTTGCTACTTTTTTAGGTTTTTTTACATCACTAACATCAGCAACAACCACTCCGTTTATCCAATCAGCTATATAGGCGTGTTTATCTCTTACATATAGTCCAACAGCCCAACCTTCTGTATATACATGATTTACAATTTTAGGTTTTTTAGGATCTGTAACATCTATAATATACATACCAATTCCACTACCTGTAGTATAAACATATTTTTTATTCATTTTTTTAGTTTTCTCCATATAAATTGTCGGTGTAATCTCTTTTGTTATAGTAGATTCTATAGATATAACACTACTTTCAACTGTTAATTCTGTTGATGGTTCAGAAATTTCTTCTTTTATTAATAACTTTTTAGTAGAAAAATTCCATATAGAACTTTCTTTTACTTCATTACCAGATTTTGCTACCACTTTCCAATAATAATCTTTTCCATAATCAACAGAAATATCATAAAATTGATATCCCAAATTTTGAGCTATTAATGTCATATCTTTCGGATCAAGTCCAAGATAAACATCAAATAACGCTTCTTTACCTTCATATTTCCATTCTAAAGTAATTTTTGTTTCCAAATTTGTTGCTCCGTTTGTTGGTATTGGATTAAATGGTTTCCCAAGTTCTTTTACTGATTTTGTTTGAAAAGCCCATATTTCACCATATCTAATACCACCATGTCCATCTTTTGCTACTACCTTCCAGTAATATCTTGCATCCTCTTTTAAATTAACCTCAATAGATGTTGCTTCTGTTCCTGTTACTATAGGTTTCATAGTGTCTATAGAACGACCTAAATAAACATCATAAAATATTTTATCCCCATCAAGGTCTTCACATTGCCAATTTAATGTTGTTATTAATGGAACATTAATTTCACCATCTGAAGGTTTGGGTGAATGCGGTTTTAAAGGGATTGCATTTTCTGTACTAAAAAGCCATATATCACTATCTGTTTTGTGTTTTTTATCCTTTGCCACTACTTTCCAATAATAGGTTTTATTATATTTTAAAACTTTGGTAAAAGAAGTTTCTGTTATATTTGAAGCAATAGGTGTGAGATTATATCTGTCTGTTGATAAATATAAATCATAAGTTAATTTATCCCCATCCGGATCTGTTGCTCCCCATGTAAAAACTGTATTTACAGGAATATCAACAGCTCCATTTTTAGGAGTATATAAATCTGGTATTGAAGGCGGTTCGTTTTTATATATAATAGGGAAAATGACAACCCCTGTCATTACAACTATAAACGCTGATATTGCAAGTATTATAAATTTTAATTTCAAACCCATCACCTCTATATTATTTTATTCAATTTGTTATTCTACAAATAAAATTCCCTTTCCTAATTCATATAAAAAAAGCCAACCAAATAGGTTGGCTTTGGTCGGGGCGACTGGACTTGAACCAGCGACCTTTTGCGCCCCATGCAAACGCGCTCCCATCTGCGCCACGCCCCGAACTGCACATTATTATATCATATTTTATATCACCAGTCAATAGATTTTTTTATCTAATTTGACAATTATTTCTTAACATTATATAATTATGTCGATATTATAAGTTATAGTGTAAATCTAAAAAACAAAATATATCTTAGATTGTCTAATTAAATTGGAGTGAATAACAATGAATGATCGTTCTAATAAAATAAGAATAAAATCAGTAGGATATCTTTTAATTCCAGCAATTTTCCTTGTTTTCGTTTATATATCATATGGTGTAATTATCCAGGGATTTGTTTCTACAGAACTGCAATATTCTTTTAATCTTAAACAAAATATTTTGCCTTTATTAAATATTCCAATTTTTGTTGGAATGTGTTTTGGGGTATATATTTCACATTACAAAGTAAAAAATAAAAAACTATTTTATTCTTTTCTTTTATTTTCAATTATTATAAACTTTTTTTATTTTTTTATAAAAAAGTATATTTACTTCCTTATAATTAGATTTATTTCGGGAATAGGATTCGGTTGTCTTTTTGGTTATCTTAGTGCTTATTACTATTATTATAGATCAGAACTGAATATAAAAAATGTATCTTTAGAATGGGGAAAAGCATTTGGTGTTTTACTTGCAGCACTTTCTACCTATTATCTCGTACCTTTTTTAGGGTGGAACTTTGCTTTTTTTATTCTCTTAGTAGGAATTTTTATTATTATTATGGTCAGCTTTTTACCCGAAATTGAAGATATTTCATATTTAGAATTAAAGTCATTTTCAAAAGAAAAAAAAACTTTGTTGTATTTATTTATGGGTATATATTTTATTATTGGAAATAATTATTATATCATAACCTTAAATATAAAAAACATACTCGTTCACTTTTCTAAAGATTATGTTATTGTACATTTTTATTTAATACTATTCTCAATCAGCATAATATTTGGTTATCTCATATCTATATATTTATATAATAAATTCAGCAAATTTTTTTTGATTTTTTCTTTGAACTTATTATTAATCTTTATTTCCTTTATTAGTATTTTTGCTTTTTCAGGAATACAAATAGCTTATTTTTTATTGTTGAACATAGCCATTCAAATTATAATATGGAACACTGTTTTAGTGTATAGTTTAACCTTTTTTGATCCGAAAGAGCGTTATATAATAATAAAATCAATGTTTTTCATGATTTCATTTGGAGGTATTTGTTCTTCGATATTTTCCTTTTTGCTTAACACAAAATTATCTACTAATATTTTTATATTTATTGGATTTACATCTTTAATATCCTTAATACTGACATATAATTTATCCAAAAAATATAACAGGTACAATCATTTCATGAAAAGATAATCCACCATGTTTCCCTTTTAAATGAACAAACGATCCACCATATTTATATACAAAACTATAATTACTTTTCGAAATCATAATATAATCCCCAACTCTTTCTCTGTATTTTTGATTTAATTTTGCACCAAATAAGTTTATTTTTTCTGCTTCTTCAATATCAATAAGATTTCCATAATCTTTATAATTCGAGTTAAAAAATTCATAAAAATTCTTTTTATTTTTTGTATAAAAATACATCATTCTCATTTCTCCCCCTGGTGGAATCCATAGATGTTTTGATATTTCATTTTCATTAGAAAATCTTATTTCTTTTGTTAATGGTGATTCCAACATCCCATGATCCGCAGTTATTATTATAACTGTATCTTTAAGTATTTTATCATTTATTCTTTCTAAAAATTCATTTTCTAACATTTTCAAAAACCAATATATTTGTGCTTTATATTTATAATCTTTAGCGCCGTATTTATGCCCTATACCATCAACATAACCATAATATGCAAATTGAAAAGATTTTTCATCTTTATTTATAAAATCAACAAGTTTATCATAAACCATACCAAACATTTCAACTAAAGATTTATATCCTTTTATATTACTTCCTTTATTGTGAATTTTGCTTAATCCACTTCTTACTATGTCAGAATGTGTATGTGTAAAGGTTTTTACTCCATATTTCCCTAAAATTTCATTTATTGTTTCAACCTCCAATATATCATTTACTAAATAAGGTTCAAAAATCCCTTTCCCACCAAATAGTGGTGAAAATTCTATCATATTCACCAATGCTCCTAATTCTTTTAAAAATAATATATAACCTAAAATACCATGTTCAGCAGGAGGTTTTGCTGTCATAAAAGTTGTAATTGCATTAGCTGTGGTAGAAGGAAATATTGAAGTTGCTGGAAAAAATTGATTTCTCCCTAAAAATTTAAATTCATTTTTCTTCTCTTTTAATACTAATTTAAATGTATTATAACTCATAGCATCAACTAAAAATAAAACTACGTGTTTTTTTCCTTTAAACGGCAATGGATATGGCTTATAAAAAGGAACACCTTCAAAATTTTCAATAACCCAATTCGCAATATTTAATATGGAATATTCTTCATAATGGGGTAAAATTCCTAATCCTTCAATTTTATTTTCATAAATTTTTTTAAATATTTCTTTCCACATATATTACACCCACTTTCAATTAAACCATTATTTTTGTTTAATATTTAATTTGGAAATATGTATATCCCTCTGGTGGTACAATCTCTTCTTCAATATTCTCAACATAAGAAAAACCATTTCCTTTAATTATATATTCTTTTAGTTTTTCATGTTTTTCAGCTTTCCCTTCTGCCCATATTTCAACACTTCCATCTGGCATATTCATTACATAACCATTCAATCCAAGAGATTCAGCAATTCTATTTACAAACCATCTAAAACCTACTCCTTGAACTCTTCCATATATTCTATATCTTTTTGCCTCCATTCTTTCACTCCTTATTTATTTTTATATTTATTTTACCATTTTTAATCTTACATCGTCAAATTTTAGTCTTTTTCTGGTATACTATAAATAAGAAAATTAAAATTTTGAAAGGGGGAAGTATTTAAATATGAAAATAAAATCATACTTCTTAGTAGCATTTTTATTGTTTGCCGTATTAATGATAGCAAACCAATCTTTGTTTATCAATAGTTATGAAGAGGGTGTTAGTCTGGTTAATTTTGAAAATCCCGTAGTTCCAAAGTTAATAGCCTCATATCCTAATATATTAGATATAAAAGATGTACCAGTGTTTTTTGATTCTAAAGTTACTTCTTTTTACACAAATAACACTTTCATGGTAATTGGTTTAAAATCAAACAAGGTTTATTTTATCAACTTAAAAAATCAAGAATCTCAAGTGTTTGAACTTAAAAACTATCCCACTCAAATAAAGCAATATGGAAATACTATTTATGTTTCTGTATATAATAGTGAAATCATACCTTTTGAAATAACTGGAGATAAAGTAATCAAAAAATTAAGAATTAATTCTATAGGTGAAACTTTTGATTTTGAATTTGCTGATAATTACTTATACGTTGCTGATGGAATTAAAGGTTTGGCTATTTATTCTCAATCAAATGGTTCATATAAATATATGAGACATTTAAAAACAGGTGGTGAAGTACAAAAAATATATATTGATGGAACTCATTTATATACTCTGGATGGTGCAAAAGGCATATCCATATTTGATATTTCATTTAAATTGCTTCCTTTCTTAGTTAAGTCTGTTGATACAGGAGGAGGAGTTAATGCTATTTTAAAAAATGGAAATTATTTATATGTAACCGATAAATGGTACGGATTGGAAGTATTTGACATGAAAGATATAAATAGACCTGCTGATAATAAACAGGAAAAAATTAATCCTATTTTTAAACATTATACACTTAATACTCCTATTGATTTAAAATTAATAAATAAAAATTATCTGCTTGTTACAGATAATTGGGGTGGATTGGAAATATTCAATGTCTCAAATGCTAAAAAACCTGAATTAATAAAAATCTTTAATTATCATACAGATTTACAGGGATTATATATAAAAGGTAATTATTTATATGCTGCTGATAAAAAAGATGGATTAATAATTTTTGATATTAGTAATCCTGAAAATCCGTTAGAAGTTTCATCCAAAAAAACTTTAAATTTAAAATTATTACCTAAAAAATTAGAAAAAACATTAAATGATGCTGTTAGTGTTTATGCTATCGATGATGCTGCATATATTGCTGATAGACAAAATGGATTTACGATTTTTAATATATCGAATATTAAAAATCCAGAAGTTTTATCAAATTATGTTGATGTAAAAGAAAACAACAATGTTATTTTAGGATATACTAATAATTTTATAATAGAAGGTAATAAAGCATATATTGCTGATGGGTACAAAGATCTTGTTATTCTGGATATTTCCAATAAATCAAAACCCAAAATTATGTCAATAAATAGAGTGTCTGGAAGAACTATGGATATTGCTAAAAAAGGAAATTATGTATTCATCGTAACTGATGATGTTGGTTTTGAAACTTTCAAAATCACAAATTCAAACATAAAACATTTACTTCCTAAGTTTAGAATCAATGGATTTGCAAAAGATATTGAGATAAATGGAGATTATGCATATGTTTCAGTTGATTGGAAATACACTGTATTGAAAAATAAAACGATTCCTGTTGGAAATCCAGGTATATACGTTATTAATATAAAAGATAGAGAAAATCCATTTGTTGAAAAGATTATAAAAATAAATAATGAAGGTGTTTTGAAATTACATATTTTCAATAATTTAGGTTTTGCTGCTTTAGGTGAAAATGGATTTGCTATAATTGATTTAAAAAATGGGAAGATTTTATCCCATATAAATACTCCTGGTAATACAAAAGATTTATATGTAAAAGACGATTATCTTTATGTTGCCGATGGGAAAAATGGTATGATGATATTTAATATACAAAATCCAGAAAATCCAATATTTGTAAAAAAAATATTCTGGATGACTTTTGGGGAGTTTAATAACTAGTAGGGGGATGAATATATGAATTCTTCTTTTCTTTTGTTTAAAAATGATGATCATAAGTTTATTCATTTAGGATTAGAAAGATTGAATATTGAAGGAATATTTACAAATCAATATTTAATAATTCATAAAAATGAAGGATTTTTAATAGACCCAGGAGGAGCCCATGTTTTCTCCCGGGTTTTTTCAAATGTATCAAAATACATAGATTTGAGAAATATAAAAGGTGTTTTTTTCTCCCACCAAGATCCAGATGTTGCTGCAGGTTTAAGTTTATGGGATATACATTTACCAAACGCTAAATATTTTTTTTCTAAGTTATGGGATAGATTTATGCCTCATTATGGTGTATATAGCAAATATAAGGTATCTTTAATAGAAGATTACGGTGGAAAATATTATTTTGAAGATGGTGCGGAATTACAGTTTATACCTGCTCATTTTTTACATTCTTCAGGGAATTTTACACTATATGATCCTACATCAAAAGTATTATTTTCTGGAGATATTGGAGTCGGTGTCATTCAACCATCTCTAAAAAAATTATTTGTGGAAGATTTTAATGAATATAAAAAAGAGATGGAATGGTTTCATAAAAGATATATGGTGTCTAATAAAATTATTAATATGTGGATTTCAAAAGTTGAAAATTTTGATGTCGAAATAATGGCTCCGCAACATGGATTGCTATTTAGAAAAAAAGAATTTATTGAATTTTTGAACTGGTTTAAAAAACTTGAGTGTGGAGAGGATATTATAGAAAAAATTTATTATAATAGGGAGGGTTAGTATGTCCAATTCAATAGTTTTATTTGAAAATGATAATCACAAATTTATTTATCTTGGTGTTGAAAAGAACAATCTAGAGGGGATTTTTACAAATCAATTTTTAGTTATTCACAACAATGAAGGAGTGTTATTAGATCCCGGTGGAGTTCATGTTTTTCCAAGAGTACTAGCAAATGTTTCAGAACACATTGATACAAAGAATATAAAAGCAATATTTTATACTCACCAGGATCCTGATGTTTCTTCAGGTGTGGCTTTATGGAGCTCAACCTTAGAAAATGCAAAAATTTATATTTCTGGACTATGGGAAAGATTTTTACCTCATTTTGGTGTATTTGATCCATCTATACTTGTACCAATTGATGATAAAGGGGGAGAAATTAAGTTTTCAGATGGTGAATCTTTAAAAACTATACCTGCACATTTTTTACATTCTCTTGGTAATTTTTCATTATATGATCCAATATCAAAAATTTTATTCTCTGGAGATATTGGAGTTGGAGTTATTCAACCTTCAGAAGAAAAAATTTTTGTAGAAAATTTTGATGAATACAAACAACATATGGAGGGATTTCATAAGAGGTATATGGCCTCAAATACTGCTGCCAAAAAGTGGGTAGAAAGAATTTCAAGATTTGATGTTGAAATAATGGCTCCCCAACATGGATTATTATTCAAAAAAAATGAATATTTGAAATTTCTAAATTGGTTCAAAGATTTAAAATGTGGAGTAGATATTATCGATAAAATTTATTAGGAAGTGATAAAATGAGTGATAAAAATACAAACAATTTAAAGAATACAATTGAAAAAATTTCGCAAAGTATATACCATGAAAATATTTTAACCTCATTTATAGAAAACTTGGATGAAGTTTTAGGAGAAAGATTTGAAAAAGCTAATAAAATAACGAATGAAGTAGGATATAAAATAATTGAAACAATTGAAAATACCACAAATATTGCTCATTCTATAGAAGATATGTCAAAAAATAGTAGAATAGAAAAAAATGAAGTTTCTGAACTTAATAAAAATATCATAAATAAATTGCATAATGTTGGTGGAAATTTAAATCAAGTAAAGACTGACGTTTCAGAATCTATTGATTTAGTATCAAAAGCTTTAGAAAGTTTTGATGAGGTTAAAGAAATAACGAAGAATATAAATAAAATAGCTAAAAAAACAAATATGCTGTCTATTAACGCATCTATTGAAGCAGCAAAAGCAAAAGAACATGGTAGAGGTTTTGCTGTTGTAGCTGAAGAAATACAAAAATTATCAACAGAGACAAATGAGAGTGCAAAACAAATAAACGATAAGATAAAGAATCTTTCAGACGAAATAAAAACTGTATTGGAAAAAATAAACTATATATCTGAATTATTTGAATTAGTTGCAGGGGTAACTGAAGATTCTTTAATGATTCTTGAAAAAAATGAAAAATTTTTGGATAACTTGGTAGGTTTATTAGAATCAAATACATTAATTTTGGAAGAAAATATTGGAAATTTAAGCATGTCTAAAGAGGATATAATGAATTTAATAAATACAATTTCAATGCTTAACGATGTAATAAAAAATGTTTTAATGATGCAGAAAGATTTAAAAAATATAGAAATATAGCAGGGATCTTAACTCCCTGCTATATTTTATAATATTATTGTTCTCATAATATCTGCTAATTCAATAAAGGATTCTTTTAATGATGCTCCACCAACTAATCCACCATCAATATTTGGTTTTGTAAATAATCCAAAATAATTATTTGGTTTTACACTACCGCCATATAAAATAGTAATTGAATCAGCAGTATCTTCATCATAAATTTCTGACAATAATTTTCTTATATATGCATGAACTTCTTCTGCCTGTTCTGGTGTAGCTACTTTTCCTGTACCTATTGCCCATACTGGTTCATACGCAATTATTATTTTTTTAGCTTCATCTTTATTTAAACCGTAAAAACCTTCTTTTATTTGTTTTTCTATAACATTAAATGTTAAATCTTTTTCTCTTTCTTCTAACTTTTCACCTATACAGAAAATAGGAGTTAAATCTTTTTCTAATGCTTTTTTTATTTTCTTATTAATAACTTCATCAGTTTCTCCAAAAATATTTCTTCTTTCAGAATGGCCTAGAATTACATAATCCACACCTATTGATTTTAACATTTCTGCAGAAACTTCACCTGTAAATGCTCCTTTATCTTCAAAATGCATATTTTGTGCAGCAACGGCTATATTTGTACTTGCGGTTAAGTCTACAGCCTTCTCCAAAGCTAAAAATGTTGGAGCAATAATTACTTCAAATTTTTTCTCTTTTCCAATATTAGCTGTTAATTTTGAAATAAATTCAGCAGCTTCTATATTTGTTTTATTCATTTTCCAATTGCCAGCTAAAATATATTTCCTTTTATTTATTTTTTTTTTGGATGCAATACTTGCAATACCAGGTAATTCTTTACCTTCTAAGAATTCTAAGGAAGCTCCTCCTCCTGTTGAAACATGAGAAACTTTTCTTTCAAGTCCAAAAAGTTCTATAGCAGCTGCACTATCGCCACCACCTATTATTGTTGTTGCGCCTTCTTCTGTGATATCTGCAACCATCATTGCAACCTCTTTTGTTCCTGTTGCAAAATCTTCTATTTCAAAAACACCCATAGGTCCATTCCATACTACAGTTTTTGCACCATTTAATTTTGATTTAAATAATTCAATACTTTCAGGACCAATATCTAATCCCATCCATCCATCTTCTATACCATCATCAATTTTTACTACTTTTTTCTCAACACCAGCTTCTAATTTCTGAGCTACTATTGCATCAACTGGTAAAACAATTTCGACACCTTTTTCATTAGCTTTTTCTAGTAATTCTTTAGCTAACTCTACCTTGTCTTCTTCAAATCTTGAAGAGCCTATTTCCTTTCCTAAAGCCTTTAAGAAAGTAAACATCATAGCTCCACCTATTAAAATCTTATCTGCTTTTTCTAATAAATTATTAATAACACCTATTTTATCAGAAACTTTTGCTCCACCTAAAATTACTACATATGGTTTTTCTGGATTTGCTGTTGCTTTTGATAAAAATTTAATTTCTTTTTCCATTAAAAAACCTGCTACGCTTGGGATAAATTGTGCAATTCCAACATTTGAAGCGTGAGCTCTATGTGCAGTACCAAATGCATCATTTACATGGATATCAGCTAAATCTGCCCATTGCTTTGCTAATTCTGGATCATTTTTTGTTTCACCCTTCACATATCGTGTATTTTCCAATAATAATACTTCACCTTCATTTAACTCTTCGACAGCTTTTTTAACATTTTCTCCAATAACTTCAGGAACAAATTTCACTTCTTGACCCAATAGTTCCCCTAATCTTTCTGCCACTGGTTTTAATGAGAATTCTGGTTTAGGTTCTCCTTTAGGTCTTCCTAAGTGAGATAATAATATAACTTTTGCCCCTTCTTTTAATGCATGTTTTATTGTAGGTAATGCTGCTTTTATTCTTTTATCATTTGTAATAACTCCATCTTTCATTGGAACATTAAAATCTACTCTCATTATAACCTTTTTACCTTTTAATTCTACATCTTTAATAGTCATTTTATCCATTTTCATACCCCCTTATCATTTCTTTCAAAAAAGGGGACTTATAAGTCCCCTTATTATATCTTTTATTATTAAAGTAATTCAGACATTCTTTCTGCTAAATCTACAACTCTTGAGGAATAACCATATTCATTATCGTACCATGAAGCAACTTTTACTAATGTTCCATCCATTACTTTAGTCAATGTTGCATCAAAAATACCTGAGAAAGTTGTTCCAATTATATCTGAAGAAACAATCATTTCTTCATTATAACCTAAAATACCTTTTAAGTAAGTTTCTGATGCTTCTTTCATTACAGCATTTACTTCTTCAGCAGTTGTAGCTTTTTCAACAACAACTGTTAAGTCTGTAATTGATCCATCTGGTGTTGGAACTCTCATAGCAATACCATCTAATTTTCCTTGTAATTCTGGAATAACAACTCCTACAGCTTTTGCAGCACCTGTTGTTGTAGGAATAATATTAACTGCAGCAGCTCTTGCTCTTCTTAAGTCTGAATGAGGTAAATCTAAAACTCTTTGATCATTTGTAAATGAATGAACAGTAGTTAATAATCCTGTCTTCACACCAAATTTATCGTTTAATACTTTAATTACAGGAGCAATTGAATTTGTTGTACATGATGCATTTGAAACTACCACATGTTCTTTTGTCAATAATTCATCATTAACTCCTAAAACAACTGTTAAATCTACATCTCCCTTTGCTGGAGCTGTTATAATTACTTTTTTTGCTCCGGCTTCAATGTGTGGCATAGCTTTTTCTTTGTTTCTGAAAACTCCTGTTGATTCTATAACAATATCAACACCTAAATCTCCCCAAGGTAAGTTTCTTGGATCTCTTTCTGCAAATACTTTTATTTCTTTACCATTAACAATAAATCCACCGTCAACAACTTCTACAGTTCCATCAAATTTTCCATGAACACTATCATATTTTAATAAATGAGCTAAAGTTTTTGGATCTGTTAAATCATTTATAGCTACAACATCGAAATTTCCTCTTTTCATCATTTCTCTAAATACTACTCTCCCAATTCTCCCAAAACCATTAATAGCAATCTTAATACCCATTTAATAACACCTCCTGATTTATGATAAATTGTTATATTTTTCTCTAATTGTATTATATACCTCATATTTAAAGGTTATATTTTGCATTTTTAAAGTTTTATAGTTGATTATATTTAAATATTGTTAATTACATACCTAAATTTAGCCCACCTAAATATTTTTGAGATATTTTTTCTGTTTCTTCTTCCTTAAACTGTTTTGCTTTTTCAATTGCTTCGTTAGTTGCAGCTATTATCATATCTTTTACTATTTCAAATTCTTCATCAGCTAATTCATCAGAAATAATAATATCTTTTACTCTTAAATCACCAGTAACAACAACTTTTACAACTCCACCACCACTCGTTGCTTCAAACTCTTTTAAAGCAAGTTCATTTTCAAAAGCTTTCATTTCTTGTTCCATCAATTCTTGAGTTTTTTGTGCTTCTTGCATTAATTTCATAATATCATTCTTTTTTCCACCAGAAGATTTCAAACTTCTACCACCTAATCCTCTTATTTTTTTAGCCATTTCTTTCCCCTCGCTTTATATTTATTATTGAAATATTGTCTATTACCTATTATCAGTTATATTATACCATAAATCTCAAATTTTAACGATTATGTCTGAATAAATTAAAAAATCACTTTACATTATGAAAAATTTTTCATAATATAAAAAACCGCCTCTTGCGAGGCGGCATTATTTACATAAATTAATATGCTGGCATTTCTGGCATTTCTGGTGTTTTTTCTTCTTTTGGTTCATCAACTACTAGTACTTCTGTTGTTAATAGCATTGAAGCTATTGATGATGCATTTTGAATTGCACTTCTTGTAACTTTAGCTGGATCTATAATTCCTTTTTCAAACATATCTACAAATTCATCATTTAAAGCATCATATCCATATGATGGTTCATCTTTTGCTAATATTCTATCAATGATAATTGCACCATCTACTCCAGCGTTTAAAGCAATTTGTCTGATTGGAGCTTCTAATGCATTAAATACAACTTTTGCACCTACTAATTCGTCACCTTCTAATTCATCTAATAATGATTCTATTGCTTTTTTAGCTCTTAATAATGTTACTCCACCACCAGGAACAATACCTTCTTCAACTGCTGCTCTTGTTGCTGATAAAGCATCTTCGATTCTGTGTTTCTTTTCTTTTAGTTCCGTTTCAGTTGCTGCACCAACTTTGATTACTGCTACACCACCAGCCATTTTTGCTAATCTTTCTTGCAATGTTTCTTTTTCATATTCTGATGTTGTATTTTCAATTTGTGCTTTTATTTGTTTAATTCTTTCTTTAATGTTTTCTTCGTCACCTTTTCCGCCTACGATAATTGTATCATCTTTTCTTACTTTAACCATATCAGCTCTACCAAGGTCATTTAACGTGATATTTTCTAATGTTAATCCTACTTCTTCACTAATTACAACGCCACCTGTTAAAATAGCAATATCTTGTAACATTGCTTTTCTTCTGTCACCGAAACCTGGAGCTTTTACTGCAACTGATTCTAATGTTCCTCTTAATTTATTTAATACTAATGTTGATAATGCTTCACCTTCAACATCTTCTGCAATAATTACTAATGGTTTACCTGCTTGTGCAACTTTTTCTAAAACAGGAATTAACGGTTTTACAGTTGAAATCTTTTTATCTGTAATTAAGATATATGGTTCTTTCATTATTGCTTCCATTTTTTCTGTATCTGTTACAAAGTATGGTGAAATATACCCTCTATCAAATTGCATACCTTCTGTAAAGTCTACAAATGTTTCCATTGTTTTTGAATCTTCTACTGTAATAACTCCATCTTCACCAACTTTGTCCATAGCATCAGCAATTAATTTACCTATTTGTTCATTATTTGCTGAAATTGAAGCAACATGAGCAATATCTTCTTTACTTGATAATTTTTTGCTCATTTTTTTAACTTCTTCAACAGCTTTTTCTGCAGCTTTTTGAATTCCATTTTTCATTAACATTGGATTAGCACCAGCTGCTACATTTTTTAAACCTTCTCTAATCATTGCTTGTGCTAAAACTGTAGCTGTTGTTGTACCATCACCAGCAACATCATTTGTTTTTGAAGCTACTTCTTTAACTAATTGAGCACCTAAATTTTCAAATTTATCTTTTAATTCAATTTCTTTTGCAATTGATACCCCATCATTTGTTATTGTTGGAGAACCCCAGCTTTTTTCTAAAACTACATTTCTACCTTTTGGTCCTAAAGTTATTTTAACAGCATTCGCTACTTTATCTACGCCTCTTTCTAAAGCTCTTCTTGCTTCTTCTGAAAACATCATCATTTTAGCCATTTCACAACACCTCCTTAGTCTTCGTATTTTGCTAAAATATCGTCTACGTCAATTAAAATATAATCTTCATCATCAACTTTAATTTCTGTTCCAGAATATTTTGCAAAAATTACATGATCACCTACGTTTATTTCTACATCATCATCTATATTTCCAATAGCAACAACTTCAGCTCTCATAGGTTTTTCTTTTGCTGTATCTGGTAAAACAATACCACCTTCTGTTTTTTTCTCTTCAATAACAGGTTTTATTAGTAATCTGTTACCTAATGGTTTTACTTTCATTCATATCACCCTCCTTGTTTAATTTTTAATTTTTAGCAGTCAATATATCCGAGTGCTAATTTCCATTGATATGATACCCTTTCTTGGAAAATTATTCAAGTCCGATTATTTTGAATTATATGTATTTAAATAAAATTATATTCGATTAAGTGGTTATTTTTTATTTTTTCTTTATATTGATTTATTTTTTATCCATATTATTTCATTATTTCCATCATCATATATTTCATTAATATCCTCTGGAACTGTTAAATCTTCTGAATATTTTTTTAAGACCTCAATAATTAAGTCTTTAGGTAGTGATGAAATCACCCATAAATCACTTAATAAAATCCTATTGTTATTTTTTACAGGAGCTTTTATTATTGAACTCTCTATAGCTTTTAAAAATATCGATAAATCTTCTTCTTTATAAAATCCTTTTCCGGTATCAGCACCATAGTTAATTGGCATTTTATCTCCTCCTCTTTATAAACTTGAAATTTTATCACTCATATTATATCATTGATTAATTGCTTTTAAATTAACTATATTTACATAAAAATTTTTTATAGTAATAATATAGAATATTTATAATATAGTAAGACAATTTATGATTTTTAAACTATACAATAAAGTATAAAAGAAACGAAGACTCGAAGAATGCCTTTAAAAATTATCAATGAAAGCCGTCAAAAAAACAGGAGGTTTTCTATGTACTTATATCAATATAAAAAAAGTACTATAAATTATGAAAAATATAACGAAAACGATTATATTGTTCTTAAATTCCCTGTTAATTATGCTACGCATTATGAAGAAAATAAAAATGTTTACGTACATTTATTTGAATCTAACAAAATTCTTGGAGACATAATTTTTTTACACGGTATAGGCAATAATAATATTCCATACTTAGAATGGTATGCGAGATTCTTCAAAACACAAGGTTACAGAACATCTGTAGTAATTTTACCATATCATCTTAAGCGAACACCGAAAGGAATGAATGGTGGGGACCCTTTCTATTCAGCAGATCCTGATAAATGCGTAATAGAATTTCATAATGCAGTAAAAGATGTTAGAAGGACAATAGATTTAATTGAAAATTTTAAAGATTTCAAAGAAAATAATTTATATCTTTTCGGAATTTCTTTTGGGGGTATTATAGGAACAATGACATTAGCATTGGATAAAAGATTTAAAAAGGGTGTTTTAATGATTACAGGAGGTAATTGGAGATGGATTAATTTTCATTCTCCGTATACTTATAAAGTGAGAGAGGAATATAAAACAAAAGGAAATGCATATGGATGCAATTCGGAAGAATTTTGTATAAAACATTTTAGAAAAGACCCTGTAAATTTTGTATCTAAAAAATTTCAAAGAATAGAAGATGTTTTTGATAAAGCTCCCATTCCATGTTATTCATATGATCCAATATCTTTTGCTAAATTTGTTAATCAACCTATACTTTTTATTAGAGGAATATTTGATAAGATTATTCCCAAAGAAGCTACGGATGATTTAATTTCACTTTTACCAAATGCTTCAGTTCAAAAAATCCCAACAGGTCATAAAAGCAGTATTTTATTCAAAAGATTGGTCGGAAAGAAAATTTTAAACTTTTTACAAAAACATAACTATTAACTAATAGGCAGAGAATAAATGCTCTGACTACAGACTGATGACAAAGTATTTTCTAAAAAAATAATATGAGCGAATACTTGAAAATTCCCAAACTTTCGCTCCGCGAAAATAAAAAACTTTTAACATAAATATTTTGGTTCGAAAAAATTTTAAATATTCTTTGTAAAGCCTTGTATTTATTTTTAATACTACGTATTAAAAATATGTGCGTGAATATTATTTTTGAAAATACTTTGTATTTAAATGTAGAGTTTGTCAACAATCTGTAACCAGAAAATAAATGTTCTGACTATTTTAAATATATATATATCATTTTTCAAAAAGAATATATTCAATAAAATAAATAAAAATTTCAAATTATCAAATAAATTTCACTTTTCACATCTAATTTGCATTAAAAAAATCTTTTAAATAATTATCTACAAAATCTATCCATAATTTTTCTGGTTTAATAACATTCGCATCTATTGAAATATACATACCGAGAGAATCTAACGTTACAAAAATTTTTTGAGCTAATAAATTAGTATTTATATTTTTATCTACGATCCCTTTTTCTTGCATTTCTTTAATTTTATTTTCAATAAGAGCTATTGAATTTTCTAAAAAAACATTCATTATTTTTTTTATTTTTTTGTTCAACATAGCTTGAAGAAAAAAGTCTATTAAAAACTTTTGCATTTGTTTATTCTTTTTATATTCTTCAATATATATTAAACCTAATTCTCTAATTTTATACAAATCAGGGAATTCAATATTTTCTAAAGTATTAGCAAATTCAAATATAAAATATTCCAAAACTTTTAAATACAATTCTTCCTTACTTTTAAAATAGTGGTATATAGCTCCTTTAGAAACATTAGCTTTATCCTTTATTTTATTTATGCTAGCTTTTTGATATCCTTCTGTAGAAAATATTTCATAAGCAGCTTTTATAATTTTTTCATAAGTTTCCTCCATAATCATTCCTCCAAATGTTTATTAATTCATCAATCCATTCTTTTACTTTTTTCCGTTCTTCAATATTGATTTTTTTTATCCAACCTTTAAATACTGCACTAGAAATAATCAAATTATCAATATTTTTTTCTAATGGGTATAAATAATGTTTTTCAATATATTTTTTTGTTGTATGTCCAAACATTTGAGCTATGCATACTATAAATAAAGCCACTTTTTTATTATTCAATTTTTCTTTATTATTTTCTATAAACTTATAAATACTTTTTAAAGGTTTTTCATAATATATAGGGGTTCCAATTATATATAAATCATAATTAAAATTATCATTAAATTCGTCTACTTTATATATATCAACTTTTATATTTTTATCTTCTAATTCATTTTTAATCCAATTAGAAAATTCTTTTGTTGAATTCCTTTTTGTATCATATATTATGCAAACTTTCATTATTTATCTTCCTCCATATAACTTAAAATTGATGTAACTATAAATACTGTGATCAAATAACTAAAAGTTACACCCAAGAGTAATAATAATCCAAAGCCTACAAACCCTCTATATTTAGCTAATATAAAAGATCCAAAAGCTGCACCAGTTGTTAAGGTAGTCATAGTTATAGCTTTTCCTGTACTTTTTAAAGCTGTTCTTAAATCATTTTCTCTTCTATACCTATGTATAAGATGTATTCCATCATCTACACCTATTCCTATTATCAAAGGAAGGGCTATAATATTAACTACATTAAACTTAATATCAAACCATCCCATAACCCCTAATACTAAAATTATAGATATAATCATCGGTAATAAGGCTATAATTGCATATTTTAAGCTCTTCATATCTAATAATAATATTATAAAAATAAAGATTATCGTTAATAATAAAATTTTCTTTCCTTCTCTTGCGGAAACTTGAATTACTCTTAAGAAGATAAGTGCTGTACCACTAACATTTTTCAAATTTAATTTGTTCAACTGATTAAAATATTCTTTTTGATAATCAGCATTCCACATATCTCCATTAGAATAAGCAGTTGTTAAAACTTTTCCATCTTTACCTAAATAATTAGACTTTATTTCTTCCGGAATCTTTTCAATTGAAATTAATTCTGTAGAATTAAGACCTTTTTTTAAATCATTAATTAATGGAATAATAATATTTTGCAATTTTAAAATATTTTCTGTCTTTTTGTTTGCTATTTGTATTAAAACACCACTTTTTACTATATCTTTTAGTTTTTCAGCAAGATTCTTATAACCCATTAAATTTATTGATAATGCAGTTTTGGTAAGATTAAAATTGAGTTTATTAATTTCTGCTTTTAGCTTTTTTTGATCCAATTTTTTATTAACTATTTTTGTATTTTTTGCTTCATATGCATTTCTTAATCTGGCAATCTGAGAATCTGTTTCTGGTAAAAATAAAGATATACTATCTATCTGAGAAAAAATTTTTAAATTTTTTAATTTATCATATAAAACTTTTGCCTCATCTAAATTTCTGCTAATAAATACAGTATTATCTGGAGAAAACTCAAATTCTTCTAAAATTTTTTCATTTAATTTTATGCTTTCTAATCCTTTTGCTTCAATATTCATCATATTTTTATCAAATTCAACATTTTTGATTTTGAAAAATGATAATAATATTAAAATAACCAATACTGCTATACTTATACTTCTATATTTTTTTATATTATAGTCTATAATAAATGCATTACCAGGATCTTTATATTTAGTTCCAAACTTTTTTAATAATGCAGTTAATCCAAAAATTGCAGCTAATAACGTAAATATTATTCCGGAAGACAAAGCTATACCAAATTCTCTAAATCCAGGGAAAGAGCTAATTGCAAAAATTCCCATACCTATAGCTGTTGTAAGAGCACCTGCTATAATTCCTCTAACATTCTTTTCAAAAACGCCTTTTAATGCATCTATTTTAGAAAAATTCTTGTTTCTTAATTCAATATATAAAGAAATTATGTGTATGGAATAATCAATTCCTAATCCTGCAAGAATAGCTCCCATCATAATAGTCATAATATTTAATGACCCAATAGTAATTTTTGTAAATCCCAAAGCCCATAATATACCTAAAATAAGTGGAATTACAGATAAAATCATGTATCTGAAACTTCTGAATCCTAATATAAATATAATCAAAATCAATATTAAAGAAACTGTTGTAGCAACGGCCATATCTCTATCGGAAACAACCATTTCATCTCTTGCAATAACCAATGTTCCAGTTAAACCAGCTTTTACATTATACGTTCCAGCATTTTTTTTCACAATATTTTCTATAGAATTAACTAATTTCACTACTTTGTTTATATCATTAGAACTTATTGTAGGTCTAATTACGATCATTCCAAAATTCCCATCTTTTGAAAGCATATATTTTTCTCCAAATAACATATTTAAAAATTCATCTTTAACCATTCCTATATCTTCGTTTTTCATGCTTATTAAAAGCTTATTAAAAGATTCAATCATATATTCAAATCGTTTTTTATCTTGTTCAGTTACCTTATGTCTATTATCAGATTCCTCAAACATCATATTTAAAGCATTAAAAAAATCAACCAGATTAGATGAAGTATATAGCTTCTTTAAAAATTTTTGCTCTTCATCAGAAGAAAGTAAAAAAATATTTTTTGAAATAAAATCTATTGGATTTTTATAATATATAGCATCAATATAATCAACATTTTTAAGTTTTTTTGAAATATATTCTATATATTTAATGATATTCTCTTTTGATCCCTCAATACCTATTATTATACTGTCAACACTTTTAAAGCTTTTAGTGGCTTCTTCATATGTTTTTACATAAGGATCATCTGAAGGGAGTAAATCAAGAAATCCTGGTTTGATTTCTAATTTAGTAATTAGAATTATTGAAATAATTGTTATTCCAATAATAAAAATTAATGTGCTTTTTGAATATTGAATAACAAAATTTCCTAATTTTTTCATATAACCACCCCTTAAAAATTATTAAAAAACCGACCGGTTGGTATGATTATAATCAAAAAAAATTACGTTTATATAAAAATTAAATTAAATAATTTATTTTATTATATGCACCTGGTATATCTAAAACTTTTTCGACTTTATCTATCGAAATTTTTATAGCTTCTTCAATGGAATAATTATTTAAAATATAATGAATAAAAAATGCGTCAAATATATCTCCTAATCCTGTTTTGTATTTTGCAATTTTACCATTTGAATTATATATTTCATTATTAAATTTTATACCTCTATTTCCAAGTTTTATTAAATTACAATTTCTGTATTTGCATTCTTTTTCTGTGCCTAATACAAATGCATTATTAAAAATATTTTCTGCAATAAAAGGACGTGGCCCAATATCAAAGAAGATTTTTTTATATCCTAGCTTTTCTATTTCTATTAATTCCTTAATAGAAAGCTCTGTAGTTATTATCGCAACATCTGATTTTTTTTCAATTTTTTTAAAATTACTATCATTTATTTTTCTTTCTACGGCAAGTGGATTTCCATTTCTTGAAATAAATGTTGCTGTTTTTTCTTCAACTTTTTCTAATTTAAATGGTATCATATCTTCAAGGTATTTCCCCTTATGATCATTGCCAATAAAAGAATTAAAGTTTATTTCATAACCTAATTTATACAAAGTATAAGCTATATTAAAACCAGATCCACCCGGTATTTCTATTATTTTTGAATTGTGAGGAGCATCTCCTAAAATATAAATATCATAAAATGTTGCACCATAAACATCTATTTCCATATTATCACTCCAAAAGCATTTGCTTCGCAAAATTTAAATTCTTTTATTAAAAATCTTTTTGTTTATTTTTAATGCATAGCATTTGCTTCGCAAAATTTAAATTCTTTTATTAAAAATCTTTTTGTTTATTTTTAATGCATAGCATTTGCTTCGCAAAATTTAAATTCTTTTATTAAAAATCTTTTTGTTTATTTTTAATGCATAGCATTTGCTTCGCAAAATTTAAATTCTTTTATTAAAAATCTTTTTGTTTATTTTTAATGCATAGCATTTGCTTCGCAAAATTTAAATTCTTTTATTAAAAATCTTTTTGTTTATTTTTAATGCATAGCATTTGCTTCGCAAAATTTAAATTCTTTTATTAAAAATCTTTTTGTTTATTTTTAATGCATAGCATTTGCTTCGCAAAATTTAAATTCTTTTATTAAAAATCTTTTTGTTTATTTTTAATGCATAGCATTTGCTTCGCAAAATTTAAATTCTTTTATTAAAAATCTTTTTGTTTATTTTTAATGCATAGCATTTGCTTCGCAAAATTTAAATTCTTTTATTAAAAATCTTTTTGTTTATTTTTAATGCATAGCATTTGCTTCGCAAAATTTAAATTCTTTTATTAAAAATCTTTTTGTTTATTTTTAATGCGCTGCATTAAAAATATGTCTATGTTTGGCAACAAACTGAACAGCCTCCTTAAAAGGAGGCTGTAAATATTTTAGAAATTATTGTTCTGGCCATTTTGTTATAACTGATTTTCTTGTTTTGCTCTTTTCTTCTGGGCTTAAACCCCAATTTCCATTGTAAATTGCACCTTCCCAGTCACCATAAATTGGATTTGGTAATAAGATGAATTTTACTCCATATTCATTTTTAAATTGATCAACTAAAGCATTTCTTTCTTTTAATCCTTTATGTCTAAATACTGATGTAAAATCATTTAAATTATCTCCCATTAATAATACAATTCTATGATCTTTTTCTACCATTTTTCTTCTTGGTTCTTTATCGGATGTATCAGTTCTTAATAAGACATGATCATCTGTAACTTGAGGGAATCCTAAAGCTTTTAAATTCTTCATAGTTCCTTCTTTTACAGCAACTTTCCTATTTGAAATATAATATACATCTGCACCTTTTTCAACAACATAATTTAAAAATTCTACAGCTCCAGGTAATGCTGTTGCTAGTGCTGCATTACACCAATCATTCCAACCTGTTGGGTATGCATGATTTGTATCAATATGCCCTGCATCATATGGGCTGTTATTTAAGATAGTTTCATCAATATCAACTATAACTGCTCTTTTCATTGGATCATTATTATTTGCTAAATCATTATCAAAAACCATTTTTGCAACATTAAATGCTTGATAAGCCAAAGCTTTCATTTCACCAGATGTTTGATACCAGTCCATTGCCAAAACCATTTGTTCATTTAAATCTTTTTGTGTATATTCTGGCATTAATCTTAATTTTTGTCCAACAACAATAAGATCTGGGTTTTGAATGTTATTGTATTTAATCAATTTATCAATACTTACACCTGTAACTTCAGAAATTTTTGACAAACTATCCCCACTTTTTACTACATAATACTCTGCATTTGCAAAAATCAAAGCAGAAAATAAAACTGCTAATAACACAATAAGAACTTTTCTCATACTTCACCCTCCTCATAAATTTTTTTGCATTAAATATAATATCAAAAAAAAAATGAAAATGCAACATTTATATTAAATTATAAAAAGCTATAATAACTAATAAAAGAGAATTATCTATATTTTTAAACAAATATGATATAATTAATATGAGGTGATTATATGACCAGATATGATTTTATAGCAAATATATATGATACTCTTCTTTACCCATTAGAAAAATCCACAATGAATGATTTTAGAAAAAATTTTGTTCCAAAAATTGAGGGATATACGTTGGATTTAGCTGTTGGAACAGGTCATAATATAGAATACTATCCTCCCAATTCTCATGTTGTTTTAATAGACAAAAGTATAGAAATGTTAAAAATAGCTAAAGAAAAATCTAAAAAAAGGAATGACCTTAATCTTGAATTTGTTCACTCTTCAGTGGAAGATTTATCTTTTGATGATAACACTTTTGATACTATTTTATCTATAGATGTCTTTTGTTCAGTAAAAAATCCTTATGAGTCTATGAAAAATGTCAAAAGAGTATTAAAGCACGATGGAAAAGGTATATTTGTAGAACATGGATTAACTGGACAGCTATTAAAAGATATTGTTTTATATTTAACAAACATACTTACTTATCCCACTGTTGGTTCATCTATGATAAGAAAGCCTTTAGAATATATTCAATATGCAGGATTCAACTTATTAGAGTATGGACATTTAAAAAATTCATTCTATTATTTTATAGTAAGAAAGGAGTAAATATGAAATACGAAATTGTTTATTTTGATTTAGATCACACCTTACTGGATTTTGAAAAATCTGAAAAAATTGCATTATTTAACATGTTAAAACATTTTTCTATTGAACCTAAAGAAAAATATCTGGAAACATATAAACCTATCAATGAAAAATGGTGGAATTTGTTTTCAGAAGGAAAATATCCTAAAGAAGTTATTGTTATTGAAAGATTCAGAGAATTTTTCGAAAGAATCGGTTTAAATTCCAAATATGACATAAAAGAAGCCTCAAATATTTATTTAGAACATCTTTCTCAACTTGGTTTTTTCTTTGATGGAGCTGAAGAGCTATTAAAAATTTTAAAGAAAAATGGTCAAAGAATGGCAGCTATTACTAATGGTGTGGAAAAAGTTCAACAGGGTCGAAGTAAAGCTTTAAATTTACATAAATATTTTGAATTTATTTTAACTTCCGAAAAAGTTGGGAAACCCAAACCAGATCCCCTAATCTTTTATGAAGCAGCTAAATTATCGGGTATTCCAATTGAAAATTCTGTTTATATTGGGGATAATCCTGATTCAGATTATCTTGGAGCTAAAAATGCTGGAATGGATTTTATTTTATATGATCCAAAATCTGTCTATACCCATCTTAATTGTAAAAAAGTTAAAAATTACGATGAATTATTGAATTTATTAATATAATAAGGAAGAGCGAAAGCTCTTCCTTATTTTTATTTGTTAAATTTTAAATTGTTTAATTAATTCATTGAGCTCTTCACTTAAATCTGATAACTCTTTCGATGCCTTTGCAACATTTTCAAAATCTTTATTTTGTTCTGCTATTTCATTTTTAAATGACACAACATCTTCTGAAACACTTAAAACTGCTTTGTTAGCTGTATCAGTTGCCGCTGCTATTTCTTCTGTTGATGCCGTTTGTTCTTCAGCTGATGCTGCTGTATTATCAATCATCATAGAAATTTGTTCTATTTTATCTGTAATACTTTCAAATTGTTCTGCAATTTGAAATACCATCTTATTTGTCTCTGTAATACTTTCTACTACATTTTCCGTTTCTATATCAACCTCTTTCGCACTTTCTTGAATTTTACCTAATATTATTGCTATTTCTTCTGTTGCTTTTTTACTTTCTTCTGCTAATTTCCTTATTTCATCTGCAACGACAGCAAACCCTTTACCTGCTTCTCCTGCTCTTGCTGCTTCTATTGCTGCATTTAATGCTAATAAATTTGTTTGTTCAGTAATTGAATTTATTGTTTCAACAATTTCTTGAATATTTGCTGTTTCATTAGCCAGAGATTTTACTGTTTTAGCATTTTCTTTTGCCTTTTCATTTACATCATTTATTTTTTCCTTTACTTCTTCTACGTTTTTAGCACCATCTTTTGCTAATTTAGAAGTTTCTGTTGTTCTTTCCATAACTTCTTGAGTGGATTTAGAAACACTTTGTGCAGCTGCTGCTATTTCTTCTACTCCTGCTGTTGTTTCTTCCAATGATGATGATGCATCCTGAACTTTGGCATTAATTTCTTCTACCTCAGTAAAAATATTATGATTCACACTTACGCTTTTATCAATAGCAGAAGCTACTTCTGTTGAGGTCTGAATCAATGTTTCTGATGAATCTTTTACTTTTTTAACAAGCAAAGCCAGAGACTGTATAGTTTGATTCATTATTTGAGCTAATTTCCCTAATTCATTCTTAGAATTTAGTTCAACTCTAACATTTAATTCTCCTTTTCCAACTTTTTCCATTTCCTGAGTCATCTTTGAGATTGGTTTTACAATACTATTATTGACAAACATTATTCCAATTACAAGTGCGAGAATTATGATAATTCCAAAAATTATGATATAAATATATGTTTGTTTCCATACAGTATTTTGAATTACAGCTTTAGGTATTGCAGTATATACTGTCCAACCTAATTCTGGTATTTTATAATAAAAGGCAAGTTTAGTAACATTATTATATGTATATTCCACTACACCACTTTGAGAAGTTGCGTTAGTAAAGAATTCCATAGAACTAACATCTAAACCCCATTTATCAGGATCTTCATGAATTAAAGTTATCCCTTTTTCATTTATAATATATGGGACCTCTTCTTCAAAAATCTGATCTCCTAAAAACGAATCAACTATATTTTTTATTGATAAGTCGATTCCTAATACTCCTATTATTTGCCCATTCTCATCTTTTACTGTTTTTGATACCGTAATTAATATATTTCCACTTGAAGCATCTGCATATGGTTCTGAAACAACTACATTCCCAGGTTTTGCTATAGCAGATTTATACCATGGTCTTATAGTTGGATCATATCCTGCAGGTAAATCAACATCTGGTTTCATTAACATAGTTTTATCTTTTAATCCTATATACACTGCGTCAAAATTACCATATTTTTTTACAATATTATCAAAATTTTTCAATAACCATGTTCTCTCATTATATTTATTAGAATAGGCCCCTTTAACATTTGCATCATCAGATAACATATCTGCCATATCAAATATGGGTTTAAAATATGTTTTTAAAATTTCTGCACGATTTTTTGTTGAAAATTCCAAATGTCCTGTAATGTTATTATATGCTTTGTTATAATTTTGATACGTACTAATAGTAGTAAAAACAACCATAGGAACTACAGAAATTAAAATAATTATCCATATCATTTGACTCTTTAAACTCTTCATATTTCCCCTCCTTTTTGTTTTCGGTAATGTAATATTATTATACCATAAATTTAACTTTTTTGAAAAATTATAAAAGAATAAGCTTTTTATGATTTCAAATATTTTTGCTATAAGAGGCTATATATAAATTTCTCATCCATTTTATATCTTCTTCTGATAATTTATGTCCTCCACCCATTAACTCAACATTATATGCAATATTTGCACTTTTTTCTATAATTTCTGCTGCAATTAATGCTTCCTTTAAACTTCTTCCTATAGATACTATACCATGATTGGCTAACAATATACCATATACTCCAAGCTTAAATTTTTTTACTGCCTCAAGTGCCAGATCAAGTGTTCCTGGCAATTTGTATTCAGCAACAGGAATTTCCCCACCTATTATTTGCGCCTGATCTTCAATATAACATGGAACTGGCTTTCTCAAAGCCGAATAAATTGAAGCATATAAACTGTGTGTGTGTACCACCGCTTTTATTTCAGGAAAATTTTTATAAACTTCCAAATGTAATGCTTTTTCACTTGATGGTTTTAATCCCTCAATATGTTTTTCTGTTTCAAAATCTAAGATAGATATATCATCTTCCTTCAATATATCATATGGTACTCCAGATGGGGTTATATAAATTTTATTATCCACCCTAACACTTAAATTTCCCCATGTACCTTTTATTAAACCTTTTTTTTCAAGATATTCTATAGCTTTAATTATTTCACCTTTCAAAATATCACCTACCTATTATTATATGCTTTTACAGCTTCTGCCAATATATATGTTGCAAATTTTAACTTTTCGCTATCTAAAACGTATGCAATTCTAATTTCTTGTTCTCCAGAATTTGGTGTTGCATAAAATCCGGTTAAAGGTGCCACCATTACAGTTGTATTATCTATGCTAAATTCAGTAAGAACCCATTTCACAAATTCCTCACTATTATCTATTGGTAATTTCACAGAAACATAAAAAGCTCCTTTTGGTTTCTGAAATACTGCACCTTCAATCTTTGACAATTCTTCATATACAGCCAATCTTCTTTTATCATATTCCTTATATACTTCATCAATATAAGAATCATCCATTTCTAACAATCCTATGGTTCCCAATTGTGCCATCATTGGAGGACATAATCTTGATTGTGCCATTTTCATTACCTGATTATATAAATCCTTATTTTTCGTAGCAAAAACTCCCACTCTTGCACCACAAGCACTATATCTTTTTGAAATACTATCTACAACTATGGTTCTATCATATTCTTCAAATCTCATTGTAGATATATGTTTTGTTCCATCAAATGTAAATTCTCTATATACTTCATCTGATATAATGAATAAATCATATTTCTTAGCAAAGTCTACTATCCTTCTTAATTCTTCTTCAGAATACACAGCACCAGTTGGATTAGATGGATTTGAAAAAATAATTCCTTTGGTTTTGTTTGTTACAACTTTTTCAAATTCTTCCATAGCTGGAACAGCATATCCTGTTTCTGGTAATGCTCTTACAGGAACAAGTTTTACATTCATCATTTCTGCAAAACCTTTATAATTTGCATAAAATGGCTCAATTACAATAATTTCATCTCCAGGATCAGCTATTGCTCCTAAAGCAAAAATAATTGCTTCACTTCCTCCGTTAGTAACTATAATCTCTTCAGGTGTAAATGGTATATCGTGTTTATTATAATAATTCGAAAAAGCTTCTCTTAGCTCAAACAAGCCAGCGGAATGGGTATAAGCCACAACTTCAGATTTATTATTTTCTATATAATTAAAAAATGCTTTTGGTGTTTCAATATCTGGTTGTCCAATATTCAAATGTAAAACTTTTTTCCCAGCTTTCTTTGCTTTTTCTGCATAAGGAATTAATTTTCTAATTGGTGATGCCTGCATGTTTAACACTCTTTTTGAAAAGTTCATTTTATTCCCTCCTGTAAAGTAATTTTCTCGATATTTAATTTTACCATAAATGTTAAGAATTTTTTCATATTAATTTGTAATAATAATATGTGATAAAAATTAATTTCTTATGTCTAAGAAGAGGTGGAATATGGATTTAGAATATTTAAAAAAATATGGTAAAATTATTGGAGTAGATGAGGCTGGTAGAGGACCTTTAGCAGGACCGGTTGTAATAGGTTCAGTATTGGTTGAAAATGAAAAACAACTTAAATTATTAGAAAAGATTTCAAATGATTCAAAAAAAATGACAGAAAAAAACAGAAATGATGCTTATAAAATTATTGTGGAAAATTTTAAATATTCCATAGAAATAGCTACCCCCGAGGAGATAGATTTATACAACATTTTTTCTGCAACAACTTTAGGAATAAAAAGAGTTTTAAAAGATTATAATATTGAAAATAAATATATTATAATAGATGGAAAAAATTTTAAACTCAATATAGAAAATTATGAGTGTATTGTAAAAGGAGATTCAAAATCTAAAATTATAGGGGCTGCATCAATTTTAGCAAAAGTATATAGGGATAGAATTATGGTCGAATTAGGTGAAAAATACCCAGAGTATAATTTTCAGAAACATAAGGGATATCCAACCAAAGAGCATATAGAAAATATAAAAAAATATGGTATAAAAAATTTTTATAGAATAACATTTAATCCTATAAAAACATTATTATTGAAAAATGAGATAAAATATAATAAAGATGATTTCAATTCTATGAGATTAATGAAGATAGGATTGTAGGAGGTACTATGAAAGAATTAGAGAATTTTAAAAAATTATTAGAGATAATGGAAACTTTACGTTCAGAAAATGGTTGCCCGTGGGATAAAAAACAAACTCATGAAAGTTTAAAGCCATATGTTATAGAAGAAGCTTATGAATTAGTTCATGCCATTGATAGCAAAGATAAAAATTATTTAATAGAAGAATTAGGAGATGTTTTGTTGCAAGTGGTTTTTCATTCGCAAATAGCAAAAGAAAATAATGATTTTACTATTAATGATGTCATAGAAAAGTTAAATGAGAAATTGGTTAAAAGACATCCACATGTTTTTGAAAGCAAAGGTGAATATTCTTACGAGCAATGGGAAAAATTAAAAGCTAAAGAAAAAGGAAAAAAAGAATTTTCAAAAATAGGAGAGTATAATCCTGGTATGCCTCCTTTAATGAATCTAAGACGATTAATTGAAAATTCCTTATCTGTAAGTTATGATCCATACGAAAATGAGGATATTATAGATTTATTAATTGATGACTTAAAAAATATAAAAAATGAAAAATCAAATAAAAGATATAATATTGATTTTTTAACACATTTGATATATTTCTATGTTAAAAATAATATAAACATAGATTCATTAATTTCAAAAGCAGCAAAACATTTTATTGAAGAATATAAAAAAAATGAAGGTGGGGAGGATTTATAATGAGAAAAACTTTATTGCTGGTATTCATATTATTATTCGTTTTTACTTCTTTTGCTATTGTGAAATACGAAGATCTCGAGGCTAAAACTATAGCTGTTATTAATGGAGAATCAATAAATTACGATTATTTTCAATCACAGGCCAAAACACTTGAAATATTGAGAAGTATAAATAAATTAAATAATACTTTTTATAAAATATTAGTTGGAAGTACTGAAGGAAATAGTGTAATTCAAAAATATGAAAAAACAAAATTAGATAAATTAGCTGGAGAAATTTTATTTATTCAATTTACAGAAAAAATTAAAGGTTTAGATTTGAAAAGAAATGAATTATATAATTCTATAAAATCCCAAGTTGAGAGTATTTTTAATTCCTCAAAACTTTCAGAAAATGATATTTTGTTATATTTAATATCCAAAGGTTTTGAAAACAAAGAACAATATATTTATAATATATATCATGATAAACTGTATCAACGTGCTGTTTCTGCAATATACCAATATCTAATTGATAATGTAACAGTTTCAGAAAATGAGATTAGAGATGAATATGATAAAAATAAAGATAAATATTTTAAACCGCAAGCTGCTGATATTAAACTCGTATTATTAAATTCTTCTGATGATGCATCATTGGCTTATCAAAAAATAATTGATGGATACTATACATTTGATGATATTTATAAAAATAAAATTTCATCGAATGAAGCTACAATGATGAGAGTAAATATTGATAATGAACAAAGTGATTTTCTTAAAACAATTAGATCATCATTTCCGGGAGCTATATTAAAACCTATGAAATATAATAATGATTCTTATGCTTTAATAAAAATAGAAAAGAAATATCCAAAAACTCAAATGACGTTTGAAGAAGCAAGGCCTGATATAATTAAGAATTTAAAAGATGAGAAAGCTAAAAAATTATTTGATAAGTTAGTTTCTTCAGATTTCCAACAATTCAAAAATGATTCTGAAGTTATTATAAATTCGAAATATTTTAAAGGAGATGAGACAAATGGTAACTAAAGAACAAGTGATGGATGCATTAAAAAATGTATATGATATGGAAGTTGGATTTGATGTTGTTTCATTAGGGCTTATCTACGATGTTAATATAGATGAAGAAAATAACGTACATGTATTAATGACATTAACAACCCCTATGTGCCCTTTAGCAGGATTCATAACTGAAGATGCAAAAAATAAAGTGGGTTCTATTGAAGGAGTTAATAGTGTTAATGTTGAATTAACTTTTGATCCACCATGGGATCCTTCAAAAGCTTCAGATGAGGTAAGAACAATTTTAGGAATATGACATTAAAAGAAATTATCAAGGAATATAAAAATATTTTTATTAAAAAGGGGATTAATAATCCCCTTTATTTTGTTGCAAAAGTAATTTCTGAAATAGAAAACATAAATCTTTCCAATATTTTAATAGAAAAAGATTTTATTATTTCTGAAAATACATTAAATAAATTAAAAAAAATTATTTTGGATGACTATCCACTTGAATATATAACAAATAAAGTTATTTTTTATAACTATGGATTTTATGTTGATAACAACGTACTAATACCAAGAATAGAAACTGAAGATTTAATAAATATTGCAAAAGATATAATAATAAAAAATAATTATAAATATATCATGGATATAGGTACTGGAAGTGGAGTTATTGCTATTATTTTAAAAAAAATATTTTCAGACTCTACAATTTATGGAGTGGATATTTCAAAAGAAGCATTAGAAGTTGCAGAAAAAAATGCTAAAAATCATAATGTAAATATAAAGTTTATACAAAGTGATATTTTTGAAAATGTCCCTAATAATATACTTAATAATATAGAGTTTATTGTATCTAATCCTCCTTATGTAGAAAAAGATTTTTTTGATAAAAATTCTGCTTTAAAATACGAACCCAAAATAGCCCTTGAAGCTGGTGAAGACGGTCAAGATTTCTTTTATAAACTATCAAATAATTATCCTGAAATCTTGAAATCCAAACACTTTTTATTTGAAACAACAGAGTTTAATATAGATAAAACTGTTAAAATCTTATCTAAATTTGGTATTATAAAAGTTTATAAAGATTCATTCGGGGTAAAAAGATTTGTTGAAAAATTACCAAATAAATAAACTTACTTAAAAATATTTATTTTAAAAAAAGTGCTGCTTATAATGCAGCACTTTTTATATTCTTTATATTATTTTAGTTTTTCTAATACATTGGCACATCTTGGACATGCATCTGGATATTTTTCATTTTTTCCAACTTCTGGATGAATTTTCCAACATCTTTCACATTTTTTACCTTCAGCTTTTACTACTTTTATTTTAGCATATTCACCTTCGTATCCTTCATCAACTGTTCCTAACTCAAATTGAGAAGTAATAAATAAGTCTGCTACAAAATATGGATCATATGCGCCTAATATTTCTTTTAATTCTTCAGATTTTGGTTCAACAATTATTTTAGCATCTAATGGATGACCAATGAATTTTTCTCTTCTCTTTTCCTCTAAAGCTTTAGTTATATCTTCTCTTAATTGGAATATTTTATTCCATTTTTCTTCTAATCCTTTATCGAAATATTTTTCATTAACTTTTGGCCATTCTTCTAACTGAACAGTTTCATATTTTTTAGTTGGTAAATATGAATAAATTTCTTCTGTTGTAAATGCCAATAATGGAACCATAAGTTTTGTTAATGCTACTAATGCTTCGTACATAACTGTTTGAGCTGATCTTCTTAATCTTGATTTTGGTAGTTCTGTATATACCCTATCTTTTATTATATCTAAGTATATAGAGCTCATCTCTACTGTACAGAAGTTACTTATTAAATGGTGAACTCTGAAAAATTCATATTTCTCATAGGCTTCAGTAACTTTTTCTATTAATTGATGAATTTTCATTAATGCCCATTTATCCAATTCTTCCATCTCTTCATAAGGAACTGCATCTGTTTCAGGATTAAAATCTGATGTATTACCTAATAAAAATCTTATGGTATTTCTATATTTTCTATATACTTCAGTTTGTTGTTTTAAGATATCGAAGGATACTCTAATATCTCCTCTATAATCACTGGAAGCTACCCATAATCTTAATATATCAGCACCATATTGGTCTATAACATCAAATGGGCTAATGACGTTACCTAATGATTTTGACATTTTCTTTCCATCTTTATCCTTAATAAAACCATGAGTTAAAACTGTTTCATATGGAGCAATTCCATTTTTTGCTACAGATAAGAATAATGAACTTTGGAACCAACCTCTGTGTTGATCAGTACCTTCTAAATATAAATCTACAGGATATTTTTTCAAATCATCTCTAACATTTACTACAGCATCCCATGATGATCCAGAATCAATCCATACATCTAAAATATCTTCTTCTTTTTTGAAATGTGTCCCGCCACATTTTGGACACTTGTATCCTTCGGGTAAGAAGTCTTCAACAGGTCTTTCATACCATGCATTTGTTCCTTCTTTTTCTACTATATTAATTACATTATCTAATACATTAGGATCTAAGAATGTTTCTCCACAATCTTCACAATATAATGCAGGGATTGGGATTCCCCAAGCTCTTTGTCTGGATATACACCAATCTGGTCTATCTTGAACCATTGCAGTAATTCTATTTTCTCCCCAATCTGGAATCCAATTTACTTTTTTAATTTCTTTTAAAGCTTTTTCTCTTAAATTATTTTTATCTACAGAGATAAACCATTGCTCTGTTGCTCTAAAAATAACAGGGTTTTTACATCTCCAACAATGTGGGTATGAATGTCTAATATCTGTTTGAGCAATTAAATGGCCAGATTCTTTTAAATCATTTATTATAATTTTATTACCTTTCCAAATGTGCAACCCTTTATATTTTCCAGCTTCTTCTGTAAACACACCTTCATGATTTACAGGTGATAAAATTGGAAGGTTATATTTTAAACCCGTTTGATAGTCCTCAGCACCATGACCGGGAGCTGTATGAACACATCCTGTACCATCTTCAAGAGTTACATAATCAGCTAATACTATCAATGATTCTCTATCCATAAATGGATGTTTTGTTTTTTTGTATTCAAGTTCTTTACCTTTAAATTCATCCACTATTTCATATTCACTAACTTCAGCAACCTTTAATAAATTATCCAATAGTCCTTTTGCTAAAATCCATTTTTCTTCTCCTACTTTTACCTTTACATAATCAAAATCAGGATGAACAGCTATTGCAACATTTGCTGGTAATGTCCATGGTGTTGTTGTCCATATAACAACAAAAGTATTTGGTTCATCGATCATTTCAAATTTTACATATATTGAATGAGAAGTATGATCATGATATTCTATTTCTGCTTCAGCTAAAGCTGTTTCACAACTTGGACACCAATATATAGGTTTTTTATTTCTAAATACATTTCCATCCTCTACCATTTTTTTCAATATTTCCAATACCTTAGCTTCATATTCTGGTTTTAAAGTAACATATGGATTTTCCCAATCTCCTCTAACTCCAAGTCTTTTGAATTCTTCTTTTTGAATATTTACAAAGTTTAAAGCATAATCTTCACATAATTTTCTTATTTCAAGTTTTGACATTGTTTTTGCTTTTTCACCTAAATCCGTAGTAACCTTGTGTTCAATTGGAAGCCCATGTGTATCCCATCCTGGTACATACGGAGCATTATATCCTTGCATTGTTTTATATTTAACTACTATATCTTTTAACACTTTATTTAAAGCATGCCCTAAATGAATATGTCCGTTTGCATATGGAGGTCCATCATGCAAAATATATGTAGGAGCATTTTCTCTTTCTTTTCTAACATAATGCTCAAGATTCATTTCTTCCCATTTTTTTAATGTTTCTGGTTCTTTGTTTTTTAAATTTGCCTTCATCTTAAATGATGTTTTGGGTAAATTCAACGTATCTTTATAATCCAATGTAAAGCACCTCCACTAAATTTGTAAAAGTCTATTTATAGTATCTTTGAATTCTGTTAAATCTAAAGATTTTACCACATAAGCATCTGCTGCCCATGATGCCATATCACTCTTATAATGGCTATAAGCTGTCATTAAAATAATCTTTTTATTTGGATATTTTTTTCTAATTTCTGCAGCTAATTCCAAACCATTCATTTCAGGCATTTCTATATCCAATGAAATAATATCAAAGTTTTGATCTTTTGACAAAATCTCTAAAGCTTTTTTTGCACAATTTGCTTCAACCACTTCATGACCTATATCTTCTAATTCTTCTTTTAATAAAAGCCTAATATTATCTTCATCATCGACAATTAATATTCTTGCCATGTTAACCCCTCCCAAAAATTAATTTAAAGGTAATTCAAACCTAAAAATAGTAGACTGTTCATCTGATTTTACTAAATAAAGTTTACCTTTATGTTCTTCTTCTATTATTTTTTTACAAATAGGTAATCCTAAACCTGTTCCTTGAACCTTTGTAGTAAAAAACGGCGAGAAAATTTTGTTTTGTTCTTCTTCCGGAATAGGAACCCCATTATTTTCAATCTGAAAATAAACGTAATCATTTTCAATACCTGTTTTTATATATATATAATTTTTTTCATTTGTTGCTTCAATTGCATTTTTAATTAAATTAATTAGCACTTGCTTTATTCTACTTCTATCACATTTTACATCTATTTTATCAAACATTTTTTCAAATTTCAACTCTAAATTTTTTTGATGTAGAAAATCTCTATACATCAATATAATTTCATTAATCATAGAGTTTATATCAATATATTCAAAAGTAGGTATTCTACTCCCTCTACTAAATTCCAATATTTCAGAAACAATACTTTCCAAATGCGATAATTCATCCATAATAATATGAGAATATTGTTTTATTTTTTCTGGTTGATCTAATTTTTTCATCATTCTATTAACAAATCCACCAATTATAGTTAAAGGATTTTTTATTTCATGAGCCACCCTGGCTGTCATTTCTCCTATCGCTGCTAATTTTTCCCTTCGAGCGATCTCTTTTTCCATTTTATAATTTTCTGTAACATCATCAAAGGTAACAATAACTCCTTCTATTACATCCAGATCTCTATTCCATAAAGGAGCTAATTGAATGTCAAAAACTTTCTCTTCATTACCCTGATATATTACATATTTTGGCATCTTCATTTCTTCTCGTGTGAAAAAAATACTTTCTATAGAATTAATAACATCTACTCCTAATTTTTCTTTTAATATTTCCGCACTTTCTCCAACAATTTGTTCTCTGCTTTTGTCAAAAAATAACTCTGCTTTTTTATTCCATTCTAAAATCTTTCCTTTTCTGTCTATAACAATTACAGCAAGTGCAAGGTTTTGTAAAATATTTTCATTAAATCTTCTATAAAAATCTATCAAATTTTTTTGTTCTTCCAAAGATTTGGTTTTATCTTTCAATTCTTCGTAATTTTCAATAGTTTCTATTGAAAGTCCTATACTATCTTGAAATAATCTTAATATTTCAATATCAACAGAAGTAATTTCCTGACCAGTAAATTTGTTATCTGCTATAACTACACCTTTTGTTTCCCATTTCCCAGTTATTGGTATAATTACAAATTCATCATATTTTATTATGTCATAAAGATATTGAAGCTCATCATTTTTCAATTTAATCATTTGTGGAACAACATGAATTATATGCTTTTTCGTTACAGCTCTTTCTAAAATTGTTTGACCCTTATACACGATTATTTTATTTTTTACATTTTGTGTTAATTTGTTATTAGAAGGTAACTGTATAGCTTCTTCTCTTAAATACTGAACAATATCTCCATATTTTAATGCTCTTTTATTTGCCTCTTTCCATATAGCTTCAACATTTTCATCGTCAGACGGTCCAACCCAAATTTTCGGAATTAAAATACCTCGAGTTCTATCTCTTTCAAGATATAGTGCTCTATTAAACTTCAATCCTCTAACACTTGTTAACCCCATTAACATTATTTTTACTGCATTGTTTTTATCAAATGTTGATCTAACAGCCTGACTGATTTTATGTAATGAATTCAATTTATCCAGATGTTCTCTTTGGATTTTAATTAAATTTTCGTGGTTCTTTTTTAATGTAATTAATTTCTCAATCTCATCTTTTAATTTATCATAAAGATATATTCTACTCAATGCCAATCCTAATCTTCTTGTAATATTTCTCAGTGAAGATAAATCAAAATTATCAAAATGCTTATATGGTCTGAATCCAAATCCTTCTTTACGATTATATACACTTACTATGCCATATTCAATATTATCAATTATTATTGGCGCATAGAGTGCTGATAATATTTCAGTATTAAGCGGAACATCAAACTTTTCAAATCTACTCTTTCCCACAACCAAAAATGGTTTTTTATTTTTTTTACATAGTCCTTCAAGCGAAAGTGTATCGTCCAATATATTTTTTTTGATATCTTCTTCTGAAAAACCTATATATTCTTTTAAAATTAATTTATTCCCTTCAATTTTCCATAATAATAGTCCCTGAGCATGTAACATGTTTTTTATTGTTTCCATTGTTCTTCTCATCAGAGTATTTTCATCAAGAATATTTTCAAATAAATCCGTAATTTCTTCTATATATTCTAATCTATTTCTTGTTTCTTCTAATACAAGAAATTCCATCGTTAATTTTAATATGATTCCGTAACTTTCTGTTTCATTATAAAATTCTTTTAATTTTTCTCCTTCAAATTCATCTGGCACACCAAAAGCACCTATTAATGAACCATTTAAAACAATTGGCATTAAATAAATATTTTCTACATTTAGACATTTCAACTCTTCATATTCATCTATTGTAATCTTACGTGTTTTTCTTTCCATTAAGTCTTCATATAATCCTTTATTATCAGGAAAATATATTTTAAATTTCTCAACAGCTTCACAATTTTTTGATGCGCCCAATAATTTAATTAAATTTCTTGGAGGTTCATGAATAAATATAAATATATCTCTATTAAATTTTTTCGACAAACTTTTTGCTGTATCATTTAATATTGTTTTTAATAAATTTGATGGTTTTTCATTAGAAAAATTTTTTAATAATTCATTTATCATATAATCACTCCTCAATGAAAAAAGCAGAAAATTTTAGAAAAAACATTATAACTATTTATATTATACTATAAAAATCAAAAATTTTTAACAATAATACCCGTAAATTAAAATTATTTTGATATAATTAGTTATAATTAATTTGAAAGGAGACTTTGAATTGAAAAAAGAAACTATAAAGGAACTTTTTTTTATTACTTCTGGAACCTTTATTAATGCTATAGGTTGGACTCTATTTTTGATTCCATGGAAAATTGTGGGTGGTGGATTAAGCGGAATAGGTACAATGATTTATTATGTTACTGGAATCCCAGTAGGTATAAGTTATTTATTAATGAATATAGTCTTATTATATGCAGCAATGAAAATAATTGGGAAATCATTTGGGTTTAAAACTATATATGGAATAGCAAGTTCAAGTTTTTTTATTACTTTTTTACAAGGTTATTTCCACTCTCCAATTATTTATGATGAATTTTTATCAACCGTAATTGGAGGTATATTATTAGGAACTGGGATTGGAATCGTATTTTTGGCCGGAGGCACTACTGGCGGCACGGAAATAATTGTGATGATCATAAATAAATATAAAAATGTTAGTCCAGGAAGAACCATGTTTCTATTTGATATAATAATTATTGGTAGTTCAATTTTCATTTTTGGTTCTTTTGAAAAAATTATATATGGTTATGTAACTATGGCAATAGCAGGATATGCAACCGATCTTGTTTTAGAGGGTAGAAAGTCTTCTGTTCAATTATTTGTTTTTTCTGAATCCTATGGTTATATTGCAGATGAAATCACAAAAACACTTGGAAGAGGCGTTACCGTCATACAAGGTACAGGATGGTACACAAAAGAAAATAAAAATATTATTTTAACTATTATAAAAAGAAAAGAACTACCTATTGTTTTAAAAATTATCAAAAAACATGATAAAAATGCATTTATTTCAATGTCTTCTGCAGCAGGAGTTTTTGGACAAGGTTTTGAAAAATTAAAAGTATAGTATAATATACATAGAGGAGGAATAAAAGTGTATGATTTTGTTGTGATAAAATATAGTGAAATTGGTACAAAGGGCAAAAACAGAAAAGTGTTTGAAAGTAAGCTAATGAATAACATAGTTCTTCAATTGAACCATAAAGTAAATGCTAAAAAAATATACGGAAGAATTATAGTAACTCCTAAAGAAAATGAGAAAATAGATGAAACTATGTTAAATTCTTTAAAAAAAGTTTTTGGTATTAAATCCATATCTCCAGCTATAGAAGTAAAAAAGGATTATGAAGATATAAAAAATAACATAATAAAATTATTAAAAAACAAAAATATAATTTCTGGTTCCTTCAAAATAGACGCGAGAAGAACCGATAAATTTTTTCCTATTAGAAGTTTCGATCTAAATAAAAATCTTGGTGCAGATATTTTAAAAGAGTTTCCAAATTTATCTGTAGATGTTCATAATCCAGATTATTTAATTAGAGTTGAAATTAGACATGAAGTATCCTTTGTTTACTTTGAAAATATAGAATGTTTCGCAGGATATCCCGTTGGCGCCGGAGGAAAAGCAAGTATAATGCTATCTGGCGGAATTGACAGTCCAGTTGCTGCATGGATAATGATGAAACGTGGAATGAAATTAAATGCAATTTCTTTTTATAGCCCCCCAAGTAATAATGAAAAAACAATAATGAAATTAATTGAATTAAGTAAAAAATTGAGTGAATATTACCCATTTAAATTTTATCATTATATTATACCTTTTACAGATGTTCAAATTGCAATTAAAAATTTAAATGTGGAAAGTTATTCTTTGATTTTACAAAGAAGATCCATGCTAAGAATAGCTTCTAAGTTAGCTAAACATACCAACAGCCAGGCTTTAATCACAGGAGAAAATTTAGGCCAGGTGGCTTCTCAAACATTGGAAAATATGATAACCATATCAGACGCAACTAATATGTTAATTTTAAGACCTTTAGTGGGATATGAAAAACTGGAAATAGTTAATAAATCTCAAGAAATAGGCACTTATGATATTTCAATATGGCCTTATAAGGATAGCTGTGTAGCATTTTTACCTAAAAATCCTGCTACCAAATCTTACAGTGATAAATTAAAAAAATATGAGGAAAGAATAAATGATTTAGAAAAACTAGAAAATGATGTTTTAAATAAGAGTTTGGTTTATGTAATAAAAAATGGTAGAGTACTCGAAAATTATATTTTTTCTGATAATGAGGTGTTATGATGAAAAAAATAATTTTTTATATACATACCATTTTATTAACTATATGGTTTTACATAGGTTTTTTAGGATATGTTGTAATATACGGTTCTATAGTTTTATTAATTTCAAAATTATTGAAATTAATAAAAGGAGAAAACATTTCAGAGAGATATTTAAGGAAAGTGGTTTATAATTTTGGTAAAAGATCTTTTAAATTAATGGGAATAAAAGTTGATGTGGAAAAAGAAATAGACTTGAGAGAATTAGAAAACAGCCCTTATATAGTTGTAGCAAATCATCAAAGTTTATTTGATATCCCCCTAATTATAGGATATGTTCATCCTGTTGGGTTTATAGCTAAAAAAGAATTAGAAAAAGCTCCAATTATATCTTCTTTTATTAAATCATTAGGTTCAGTTTTTATTGATAGAAAAAATCCTTCTCAGGCAGCAAAAGCTTTAAGGGAGTTAAGAAAAAAATTATTAGAAGGCAGAAAATTAGCACTTTTCCCTGAAGGAACAAGAACTTTAGATGGAAATGTAAAAAAATTTAAAAAAGGGTCTTTAATGATACCCTATAGATATGGTATTAAAATAGTCCCTGTTTCTATTGATGGAACTTATTATATGAATAAAAAAGGTGAGCATTTAATAAAGCCTCATAAAATTAAAGTTAAAATATTTAAAGCAATAGATCCTAAAGAATACGAAAATGAATCTGATTTAATAGACTATGTATACAATTTAATTGCTTCTGAAGTCAATAAAGATAAAAAGGAAGTGATTTGATGTTAAAAAAAGTTGATGTGATAACAATGGGTTTAGATAAAGTTTCCAATTCCCCTGTTGTTTTTTTACGAATAGAAAACACACATATAGGTCTTCCAATATGGATAGGAGCTTGTGAAGCAACTTATCTAGCCCTGGCTATTAATGAGCAAAAAACTCCAAGGCCATTAACTCATGACCTTTTACTGAATATATTAGAAAATGAAGGATATTCTTTAAAAAAAATAGAAATAAATAACATGGAAAATGATATATATTATTCCAACATTTTCCTTGAAAAGGATGATAACGAAATAGTAATTGACTCAAGACCATCTGATGCATTAATATTAGCTATTAAAAGTAAGATACCCATATACGTTAAAGATAAGTTAGCTATCGATAATGGAATAGATATATCTTTTATCCCCATAGAAGACCATGATTCCGAAAATGAGGAAAATAAAAGAAAAGAATTCAAGGAGTTCCTGGAAAATTTTGATATTGATACTATAAAGAAGCATTTTTTTGATGAAGGGAATGAAAATAATGAAAACGATGAAAATAAGTGATTTTAAAAATTTATTTGATAAAAAATCTCATTCTTTTTTTGAATCTTTAGATTTATCTAATCTTTTAAAAACTTCACTGGAATATTCTTTTTTTTCTGGAGGAAAAAGATTACGCCCATGGATAATTTACAATATTGGACGATATTATGATATAGATGAAGAAAAACTTCTTAAAATAGGTTTTGCAACTGAAATTATTCATACGGCCTCATTAATACACGACGATCTACCAGCCATAGATAATAGCAACTATCGTCGTGGCAATATGTCAAATCATAAAAAATTTAGTGAGTGGAGAGCTATTTTAACAGGAGATCTGGGTTTTATTTTACCCTTTAAAATATTTGCAGAATTTGATGATAATGAATCGAGATATTTAAACGCTTTTTTTTCTGAAACAATATTAAACCTAATCGAAGGTGAAACTTTAGATGTAGCATTTGAGAAAAATATAATCAAACCAACAAAGTCAGATATAGAAAATATGTATAGAAAAAAAACCTCGGCACTATTTGAATTTTCCTTTGCGTGTTCACCATTATTGTTAAATAAAAAAGAGGAATTCAATTCTTTAAAAAAAGCAGGTAAGAATTTTGGAATAGCTTTTCAAATTTATGATGATTTAAAAGATATATATGGAAATTTCGAAGATGTTGGAAAGGATTTAAATAGAGATGAAAACAAATTTACATTCTTAAAAATCTTATCTCCAGAAAAAGCTAAAATTTATGCCAATAATTTATTCAGTGAAACAATTTCAATACTTTTAAGCCTAAAATTTATTGACTTTATTGAAGAATTACAAAAAATAAAATCCTTAATTGAAAGGAAATGAGAATGGCTAAAAAAGAAAAGAAAAAAGAAAAAAATAATGAGCTAAAAAAAGAGAAAAAGTTCGATTTAAGTAAATTGTTGGGAATCTTTAAAAAGGTTAAATTTAAAAAAGCAGAAAAAGGAAAAAAAATAAACTTAAAAGAGATAATAAATAATATTAAAAACTTCAAGCAGCTTGAGAAAAAGAAAAAGATAGTGTTGCTTGGAGGTTTTTTGCTTTTTATCATATTAATTGTTGGCATTATTTTCTTTATTCCTCGTTTTACTACAAAAAGATTAAAAATCGAAAAAGAAGCTAAATCTGCTTCTATATCAGATTTATTTTTATATGTTCCTCCAGATGCTTTTCAATATAAAAAAACTTTTACAATAAAACCATTAAAAGAAAACTCAGCAGAATATCAAAATTTAAAAACTATGGGGAACTTTTATGGCCCAATTTATGAAATAATCCCAGATGATAAAAAAGAAGAATCATCTTTAAAACCTATTAAAATCAAATATAGAATTCCCATGGATCTTTATTATGGTGATAATTTTAATAATTTCTCAATTATTTATGCTTCAGATGATAATCCACCCATAATAAAAAAATTACCAGGATGTGAAATATATAAAGATGAATCATTAGGTTCATATGTTGTTCAGGCAAATACCTTTCATTTTTCAAAATTTGGATTATATGTTGATCCTAGTCCCAAAGAAGTTTCTTTTGGTTTAAAAACATTAATAGATAAGCCACCTTCTTTAGAACCTGATTTGTTATTAGTACCAGGTATAGATAATAACTTTCTTGGTTTTATACCCAACACACAAACCATAAACAATATATATGGAGAAAATGTATGGAGTTTATATTTCCCTAATAGAACCATATGGTATTATAAATATCCATTATTGGAAACAAAACCCAAAAGTTATATGGATGCGTTTTTTGGATATTATATCAGAACAGGGTCAAACAGCTATCTTGAATTTGAAGCTGAACGTTTTGCTTCAGAACTAAAGGCTAAACAAAATAAACAATTCGACATAATAACTCAAGGTATTGGAAGCTTAATTGTTCGTTATGCTTTAGAAAAACATCCTGAGATTAAAAATGTTAGAACTATCAGTATGTTTTCACCACCAAACAAAGGAATAAATACAGTTAATCCAATTTATTATAACGTTATTTATAAAAAAAGTCCTGAGGTTATAGAATTAACCTATGGACTTAATAAAGAAGAATATAACTCTTTGTTTTTAAACATTTCATCTAAAATCGAACTTATTTCTTCATATTATAAAGAACTATTACCAGATTCTAAATTTATTAAAAAAATAAATTCATTAGAAAGAAGAAAAGATATTAAATATTATATTTATACTGGCACTATACCAGATATTACTATCCATATAAAAAATACTAAATTAGCTACCTTTTATCCTGAATTTATTAGCGGATATGGTGACGGTTTGGTTACAATCGACAGCGCAAAACTTGATGGTGCTAAAATGTATACATTTAAACTGCCATATAATAAATTGTTTTCTGATAACAATGTTCTAAAATTGTTACAAAAAAATCTTTCTTATGGAATAGAGAAAGTCAATATACCAGAAATTAAAGATGATAACTTTCCAGAAAACAAAAAAGAACTCTCTAAAAAAATTATTACTGAAGAAAAGAAAAAAGAAGTTATTTCTGAAATCTATAAAAAACCTATAAAATATCAAAAAGAAAATTTATTAAATTTTTCAGAACAATTACTATATTTAAATAATATTACATATGGAAAAATTTATAATCTAAATGGTAACGTCCTCTTGATTACAAATAAAGGGATTTTTGATCTGGATGGAAAAAATATTTTGAATAAAAAAACCTTAGGTAGTTTAGAATATAAAAACAGACTATATGTCACAACAAATGATGGCGTTTATGCTATTGACAATAGTTCACATGAATTTATCAAGATTAGAAACATTGATTTTGATATTCATGATAATGTTTTTTATTTACCGGAAATAAGAAAATATATTTATGTTGATTACGCTGATGGACTGGCTAAAATTTCCGAGAATGATCAACTTATTGACACTAAAAAATTGTTTATTGGTTTAAAAGTATTAAATAATGACTATTATATAATTTTAGGAGACAAAATATTAAAAAGAAAAGATGGACAATGGAAAACTGTTGTAACTAAATCTGGAATTGAAAGTATAATAAAAAAAGATATTGATTATTTTGTAGATTATTTTTCACGCTCCTACTACATATACCTTCTAACCTCAGATTATAAATTATTGGTATATGATACAAAAAATTCAAAGGTTCAAATTCTTGGTGACAGCGATGTTGGAAAACTAAAAATGTTAGAGAATAATGATAAACTATGGATTTTTGATAAAAACTATATTACATATATTGATATGAAAAACAAAGTATTTCCTGGTGAATATCAAACATTTAACAAGTTAGACATTATTGATGTTACGTATTATGATAAAAATTCATTCTTAATTTTTATAAAAAAAGATGGGGGATTTGAGTTATGGATAGCTCATTATTAAAAAAAATTTTTTTAATTCTATTTTTACTATCAATATTGTCCTTATACAGCCAGACATTTCTGGATAAGGCAGAAGTATATTATTTTAACGGAAAAAGTGCTTTTCAAACTGGTGAATATAAAAGCGCCGAAAGATTTTTTGAAGAAGCTCTAAAACTTTCCGCTGAAATTGAAATAAAATATCCTGATATTAGATATATGCTGGGTTGGACAAAATTTTATTTAAAAAAGTATAAGGAGGCAAAAAATTATTTAAAAGATTATGCAAGTGATCCAAAAGTCGCACTTGCTCTAAAAAGCATAGAAGAAGGAAATATTCAGGAAAACTTACATTTTGAATCTTTAAAAATAAAATCTTCATTACCAGCTACTGAAGCCACTACAAATAATAATTTGAAGATTGGTTGGTTTTATTACATATTAGTTTCATTCGTAATATTTTTCGTTGTAGCAGTTATGGCGTTTTTAATTTACTTTTTTATTCTAAAGAAATATTCATTTGGTAAAAAAGTAACAGAAGTTAAAACTATCGAAGAACCTCTCGAACTCGAAGAAGTTGAGGAAGAAGCTTCTATTCCTGTGGAAGAAATACTTGAAGTAAAAATAGATGAGTTAGAAGAACTATGGAATGAATATGAAAAAATGAAAAAGAAAATGGATATAGATGAAAGTGAACCCATTGAACCTATTAATGTTCCAAATAATCAATCCGTTGAAACTGTTGAAACTAATCTGGAAGAACTTGATGTTAATTCCTTATTAGAAGAATCTTTACCTGAAGAAAATAAAGATATTAATATAGATATCGAAGATGTTTTAGAAGAAGAAAACGTAATTCCAGAAAATACAGAAGAACATTCCGAAATTGAAACTAAAAATGCAAACGAAAGTGAAATCGAAGAGGAAATTAAAAACGAAAATGATAATATTGAATCTTTTATAGAAAATGAAAAAATGGATAATTTAGATAATATAGAAACTATTAAACCAAATATAGATGTAATCACAAAATATAATAAAATTATGTCTGAACCAGAAGGAGCTATAATTGTTTCAAACGTCAAAGGGTTAGAAAGCTTGGAAAAAATCGATGAAGAAGTAGCAAAGAAAGGTGGAATTTTTTCAAAAGCTGATTTACACGCCATTTTTAAAGAAATCTTTGCCGATAAGAATAGGGATCACCTTATGATAGAATAAAAATGGAGCGGGCGACGGGACTCGAACCCGCGACCCTCAGCTTGGGAAGCTGATGCTCTACCAACTGAGCTACACCCGCATCGGTTATTTATTATATCATTTTTCGAAAAATTTTTCAAGGGGGTACTTTATGCAAGATAAACTATTTAAAAATGTTTTTATCATTTCTACATCTTTTATTTTACTTTTGATAATTTTTTTATTACCTGGTGTATTTTCTGGCAAGATTATTTTAAATCCTGTATTATTAACCTTAGGAAATTTACAAATTAGATGGTATGGACTACTTATAGCAACAGGAGTTTTTCTTAGTTTTTATCTGGCTAACAATACTGCAAAAATGTGGAATATTTCCGAGGATGATTTATCTACAGCTGTTATAATAGGAATTGTCTTCGCAATTATTGGCGCTCGATTATATTATGTAACTTTTAATTGGGAAATATATTCCAAAACACCTTCTGAAATATTTAAAACATGGCATGGTGGGATGGCTATACATGGTGGAATTTTGGGAGCTTTATTATCAGTATATCTTTATACCAAATTGAAAAAAAATATAACTTTTAGTTTTTTAAAAGGGTTAGATTTAATGGCTCACGTATTACCTTTGGGACAGGCAATTGGAAGATGGGGAAACTTTTTTAATTACGAAGCTTACGGTGGTCCTACAAACCTTCCGTGGAAAATGTATATTCCAGCTCCATATAGAATGCCAGGATATGAAAAATTCGAATATTTTCATCCTACATTTTTATATGAATCAATATGGGATTTAGGAATATTTCTATTTTTATTTTATTATGCAAGAAATAAAAAGAAATTTGATGGAGAGATTATTTCTTTATACCTAATTTTATACTCTGCTGGAAGGGCATGGATAGAACTTTTAAGAACAGATTCATTAATGTTCGCGGGAATGAAAGTTGCTGTATTAATTAGTATTTTATTTATATTTATTGGTATAATAATGTATTTTACGCTAAAAAAATATCAAAGAAATTAAAATTTATAAGTCTTCTGTTGAGGAGGTAGATTATGGAAAAAGCTTATATTGGAAAAGCTATGGATGTTGAACCAATTACATATGATGACGGTGGTAAAACTGTAAAGGGGGCACATAAAAGGGTTTTAATTGGAAATAAGTTAGGTGCTCCAAATTTTGTTATGAGATTATTTACTTTAGAAAAAGATGGTTTTTCCCCAAAACATACACATAATTGGGAACACGAAGTATTTGTATTAAAAGGTAAATTAGAAGTATTTAATGGTGAAGAATACATTGTTGCTGAAGAAGGAGATTTTGTTTTTGTTCCGCCAAATGTTGAACATCAATTTAAAAATATTAATGATGGTGAAAGTCAATTTATTTGTGTAATTCCAAAAAGTGGAGGGGAATGATAATTGAAATTAGTGGACACACATTGCCATTTAAATTTAATAGACAATAAGAATGAAATAATTAATTCATTTGAAAAAGAAAATATGGAATTTGTAATAGAAGTTGGAATAAACGTAGAAAACTCTTTTAAAACTGTAGAGTTAGCTAATTCTTATGAAAATATCTATTGCTCAGTAGGCATCCATCCAAATGATTCATCTAATTTATCAAATAAAGATTTTGATACAATTAAGATTCTTGCACAAAATGAGAAGGTTATTGCTATTGGGGAAATAGGTTTAGATTATTACAGGGAATACACATCTAAAAAAGATCAGTTTTCTTCATTTATAAATCAAATTCAAATAGCTAAAGAATTAAACTTACCTTTGATTTTACATATAAGAGAAGCTTACGATGATGCATTTAACATATTGATTAATGAAGGATTACCAGATAAATTGGGTGTTGTACATTGCTTTTCTGCTGATTGGAAAACGGCCAAAAAGTTCTTAGATCTTGGATTTTATATTGGTATTGATGGTCCTATAACCTTTAAAAATAATAATACATTAGTAGAAGTTGTAAAAAATACACCTATTGAATATATATTACCAGAAACAGATTCACCTTTTTTAACACCAGTTCCTTTTAGGGGAAAGAAGAATAATCCTACATATGTGAAATACGTAATACAAAAAATAGCTGAAATTAAAAATATGAATATAGAAGATACTTCACAAATTTTAGTAGAAAATTCAAGAAAAATATTTGATATTTAACAACAAAAAACCTCCTGAAAAGGAGGTTTATATTTCAGTTTGTAGACAAAGTACAAAATAAAATAATCAAAATAATATTTGTTCATCCAGTGAAAATTCTTATTCCTCAAAAATGTTCATTCTCGCCTGTCACGAAAACTCACATTCATGTTCGGTTTCGCTCAATTTTGCATCCATGCAAAATTGCCAGGCTTCATTCACATTTTTTCGGGAATTTTCAAAGATTCACTCATATTATTTTTTTATATTTTATTTTGTCAACGGTTTGTAATATAACCTCCTGAAAAGGAGGTTTTTGTGATATGATATAATATATATTGAAATTATTTTTAATTAATGAGGTGATTTATGAAAATAATAAAAGTACAAAGAAATAAGATTTATACAGTTAAAATTATTGGAGAATTTACATTGTATGATATTCATGATTTTGAAAATGAGGTTAAGCCTCTAATAACCAAAAAGGATATAAATACAATAATTATGGATTTTAGAGAATTAATAACAATTGATAGTACTGGAATAGGACAGCTTATTTCCCTTCAAAGAAAATTAAAAGAAATGGGAAAAGAGTTAGTTCTAATAAATATGAATGAAAAAATTAAAAAATTGTTCGCATTATTAAAGCTCCAAGAAGTTTTCAATATCAATAAATAAGGGGTGTTTTTATGAAAATATTAATTTTTTATGCTGCTATTTTTATAGCTATTTTAGGTGTCTTTTTTTCACAAATACCAATATTACCAATAGTTTTAGAGGCATTGGCCGCTGTTGTTTTTTCCATGGTATTTGAAAAAGGTAAATGGTTATATCTAATTATTTTCTTTGCTATATTTGTTTTAATAATTACAAATTATATTCCAGATTTTAATTTTGTTCTAACGATAAAATAATGAGGTGATTATAATGATAAAAACTATAAGATTTGTTTTTGAAAAAGAATTTAGGCAAAGATCATATTATTTAATATTTATTTCTATATTACTTTTTTTACCAAATGATTTAGGAAATTTATTTGCAGTTGTTTTTGCTTCTACATTATTGACACGAGAGATAGAAAATAAAAATTATTCCTTAATTGCAACTTTGCCTATATCCAGAATGGATTTTTATTTATCATATTATATATTTGGAGCAAGTTTACTCTTTTTTTCAAAAGCTTTATATTTTGGAATAACAAAAAATTCGGATTGGATGGGTTTATTTGGAAGTTTATTGTTTTTTGCTTTTTTTTATAGTTTAAGCGTATTATCTTCAATTAAAGGTTTAGGTGGAATATATATACCTATTTCTATTTGGTTAGTAGATTTATTCTTAAAATCTAATGATATGATAAAAAATTATAGTTTGGTTACTCAAAAAAATATATTTATAAATCTTATCTCACTATTCTTATTTTTTTCTGTAATGATAATTTTTCATTTTTCTGATTCATCTAATTATACAAAAAATAAAAATAAATTATTTACTATTATTGGTCTCATTTTTGTCTTAATAATTGTAGCATGGCTAATTACAAATTCATTGAGGTGATTAATATGATAGAAGTTATAAATTTAGAAAAATCATATGGACCAAAACCAGCACTAATTGACGTTAATCTTACTATTAATCCCGGAGATATATATGTATTAGTTGGGCCAAATGGTGCAGGAAAAACAACTACATTAAAATGTATATATGGAGATTTAAAACCAGATGAAGGAAAAATTTTAATAAATGGCAAAAAATTAAATAAGTTTAGAAAGAGAAATATAACTGTTTTATTGGAAGATAGAATTACATTTAAAGGTTTATTTCCATATGATTATGCAGAATTATGGAAAATATTATATCCAAATTGGAATGATAAAAAATATAAAGAATTAATGATGGAATTTAATTTACCAATAAATAAACCTGTTCATACTTATTCTTCAGGTATGAAAACATTATTTTATATAATTTTAATGTTTGCTTCTCAGCCCAAAATAATGATTTTAGATGAACCTACACAAAATATTGATCCAGTTAAAAAAGATAAAATTTTAAAGATGCTAAAAGAATTTGTTTCTAATAATGAAAATATGGTAATAATGTCTACCCATCATATAGAAGAAGTAGAATTAATTGCAACAAGATTTGCTATAATAAATTCTGGAAAAACTACGTTTGAAGGAAATAT